>NZ_JVLX01000033.1:0-5809 GCF_001070815.1 Streptococcus pseudopneumoniae
GATTCCAGAAGGTGGCAAGGTCACAAATGTTGAAAACATTCCAGACTTGACAACGCCAGGTAAGAAAGATCCAGTTAAAGTAACGATTACCTTACCAAATGGAAAAGTAGTTACGGTAGAAGTACCAGTGAATGTAACACCAATTACACCAATTGAAACACCAATAACAAAAGAAAAACTGACTCCAGAGGATGTCCTAAAACAAATTAAGATACCAGAAGGAGCAACAGTTAAAGTAGGAGATCTCCCAGATTTAACAACACCAGGTAAGAAAGATCCAGTGAAAGTAACAATTACATTACCAAATGGAAAAATTGTTACGGTAGAAGTACCGGTGAATGTAACACCTATTGAGGATATTGTTAAAAAACAAGGGGATCCAATTACTGCTGAGGATGTTGAAAAACACATTCCAAAAGGAGTAAAAGTTATCTCGATTGGAGATAAACCAACAACTGATATACCAGGTGAAAGACCAAGTATTCCAGTTGTGATTGAATTACCAAATGGAATTCGAGTAACGATGAACATTCCAGTAATCGTAACACCGAAAGTAACACCTGTAGTAGTTCAAGTAGGAACACCAGTTACGCCAGAAGATGTTCAGAAACATATTGAATTACCAAATGGATGGAAGGTAACAAAAGTAGGAGAAATTCCAACAACAACTACACCAGGAACAAAACCAGTTGTTCCAGTGGAAATTGAATTACCAGATGGACGTAAGATTACAGTTGATGTACCAGTCATCGTAACGCCAACTGTTAGACAAATAGTTGTACCACAAGGAACACCGATTACACCAGATGATGTAAAAGGTCATATTGACTTACCAAAAGAACCAGGATGGGAAATTGTAGAAGTCGGAGAAATTCCAACAACAATTCCAGCTGGAGTAAAACCAAGCGTTAAAGTGAAAATCAAAGTTCCAACTGGTGAGATTATTGAAGTAGATGTGCCTGTAATCGTAACACCGAAAGTAACACCTATTGTAGTGGAAGTTGGAACACCAATTACTAAAGAGGATGTTATGAAGAAAGTCGATTTACCAGAAGGATGGGAAATTGTAGAAGTCGGAGAAATTCCAACAACTGAAACACCAGGAACAAAACCAGTTGTTAAAGTGAAAGTGAAATTACCTGATGGTCGTATTATTACAGTAGATGTACCAGTTACGGTAACACCTAAATCACAAAATGGTGGAGGAGTCATTTCTCAAAATGGCGATTCAACTGTTCAGATTGTAACGGAATATCTTGATGAAAATGGTAACCGAATTACTTCAGATAAAGAAGGAAAACACAATCCAATAGAGTTGGAAGGATATGAATTTAGTCATTCAACAACGGATGCTAAAGGAAATACACTACATCACTATAAGAAAGTGAAAAAACCAATCAATCAAGAGCAACCAAGCTCTCCAGAGACTCCTACAAGTCCAGAAAAACCAGTAGCTACTCCAGTTCAGACAAGTTCTACAGATTCTAAACAAGTATCCGTTGAAACAACCGTAGCCAATGACAAGAAGGAATTACCAAATACTGGTACAGAAGATAAGGCTGGTCTAGCTAGTCTTGGACTTCTTGGAATGTTGGGTGCATTCGGACTCGTAGCCCGTAAGAAAAAAGAAGATTAAAGATTTGTCGATTATTTATCTTGTGTAATATTAAATCCAGACCTATATAAAAACTTTACGAAATAGTATTTGGATAATAATATAAAGATTGTTGATGCTGAAAAAATATCAGGATCACAGGAACGTATAGTATCAGTAACTTAAAAAAGTCTGATACTATGCGTTTTTTTATGGGAAGATTTATTAGTACTTACTTTTTATAAAGTTTTTAACTAATATAAATGTTTTACTTATTTATTGTAGATATGTTTTGTAATGATTGTGATACTTCTTTCAAGGAATATTTGGTAGGATTGAAGTGTAAATAGATTAACTAGGAAAGAAGGAAGTAAATGGAAGCCATTTATCAACCTGATTCGAAACAGGTTGTACTACTTGATGATAAATAATTAGCGCTAGGAACTAATAGCTGATTGGAAAATACATAGGCTAAATATTTATGTGATTTAAAATGTTATAAAAACGTAATTTTTCAGACAATAAACATCATGTTTCATAGAATGTAATATTTATAAAGAATAGCGAACAATATCCGTATATATATATATATATATATATATATACGGATATTGTTCGTTTTGTGATATAAAACTTTGCGAAAAACTCTATTGATTTATTAGATAAAAAGAGTATTATAATATATAATAAGATATTTATAACGGAGGAAATCAGATGTTTTATAAAGGTAAACATGATCGTGAAAAACAACTACGTTTTTCTATTCGCAAAGTAAGTTTTGGAGCAGCTTCAGTCGCGATTGCTGCTTTTATGATGTTTATTGGTGGAGGTACTGTTCAGGCAGATGCTATTCAAAGTAATGATAGTAGTGCTGCCTCAGTATCTTCAAATCATCAACAAAAGGAATATGATAAGAAAACAGATAATGAGGATAGAGTTAATACTTCTAATCTTAAGGTATCAGAAGCAACTTCTGAAAATACAGAATCTAAAGATGTTATTTCTTCAACTGAATCTTTTAATAATGAGAGTAGACAAGAGGAAAAACAGTTTATTAAAGCTGATACAAGTAAATTAGAATTAGCTGTTGCTCGTGTTCAAGCGTTACTTGAAAAAACTGAAGTGAATGAAAAAACAGAAGAAGTAATCAAAAGTGCGAATGAAGAATTAGCTAAAGCACAAGACTTATTATCTAATGATAAAGTAATACAGGGAGATATCGACAAAGAATTAAGTTCTCTTAATAATATAGATTTTATTCTTAAAAGTATACCAAAAGCATCCATTGAAAAGAAATTAGAAAAAGAAAAAGAAAACAAAAATCAAGATCCACGAAATGGAAAAGCCATTCCAGGAAAAGGAGAGAGTGGATTTAGAGAAGCTGTATCAAATTCTGCAAATACAATTAGTAAAGCGATAGAAGGACCAACAAATAATAATAAACTGGGTTATGGAAATAATCCCCAAAATGGAGTTTTTGAGAGTGCAAAAGAGCAATTTGGTGATATTAATTTTGATGATGCTGTAGTTAAAGAGAAAAAGATTGAAAAACAATGGTCTAAGAGCATCTTATCAGATAAGACTAGGAAGTCAAAGACTCAGCTATTAACTGGAGGTATTACCTATAAATGGAAAGAAAAAGAGATTAATGGTTCTTTAAATGGTTGGAAGATTACTGATTCATCAGGTGCATCAACTATTTTAAAAGCTATTAAGCCTGAGCAACCAGTAGCTGATACAGGGCGTGAAAAGGAATATCTGGGAACTCCAAGTAAAGTATATGATAACGATAATTCTATTACTAGAAATTATAATGAGAATGAGGGGCCCAATCAACCGCTAGGAGTACATGCTTCAAACCAAAACTATGCAAATGGAGTAAATTACTCAGGTACTGTTGGTACTCATAATTTACCTAAAGGTTACTATTTAGAATTGGGAAAACAAGGAAATAAAATTTCAAAAGAGTATTCTGTAAATAGTAATTCGAGAGTTATATTAAGTGCGATTACAGGTGGTGCCTACGGGAACATGGGAACTGCCGGAACAGGAGAAAAAATAAAAATATCAGTTTATGATGCACAAAATAATAGTTTAATTCCTAGTGTACGAGATGATAGGACAGAAGGTGAAAAATATGAAACTTCTCATATATCTACACCTACGGGTAATGGAGGAAACGGTGATGGATGGACAGAATATCGTGCAATTTATGAGATACCTCTAAATACAACTAGAATTAGAGTTGAAATAGAAGCATTGCATGACGGTAGTGCATTAAAAGGAGATCCAATAACAGGCAAAACTTCATACTCATTGAATAACGGAAAGAAACAATTAGAAGACGGTTATTTTGTCGGAGCTGTTAATTTAGCATTGGGTACTGGAACAGAAATGACTACTAATGTTAAGACTAATAACCAAGAAGGGGGATATGGAGAAAATAAATTATACAAATCAGAACAGAAAGGTGAGCTAGAATTTACTGTCAATAGTGTTGGTGGAATTAGACATTATGGTTCAGCGAAAACTGAGATCGAGATACCAGAAGGTGTAGAGTTACCAGACAATATTAAAAATGCTAAAGATACTGTTTGGTTTGGAGGGGTTCCAATTAGTCCTAAAAATATTGTATATGACTCAATTAGTAGAAAATTAACTTTAATTTATAATACTTCTGCTAATAACGCAGGAAAAGATCCTAGAATAGGTGTTGGTTCTAATAATGGAACTAGAAATTTTAAAATTCCTTTCACTACAACTTCAAACTATAAGGGTACAGCAACATTTAAAATTAGAACCTTTTTACCAAATGGTTTAAGAGATTCTGATGATAATGTTTTATTGAATACGGGCGATGTTTCAAATTCAAATGGTTTATACCATAATACAGTATCTGGTGTAAGAAATTCTGAAAATCCAAACTACTATTATAATAAGACGATTTATATTGATTCAACAAAACCTAAAGCACCAACAGTCGAAACAATACATACCGATGGAGTGCAGGGAAATAGTACTAATAAAAATCAGGGAAGAAACCTCTTGATTTCTATTCCAGAGGAAGAGACAGGCTTAACTGACCCTGTAAGAGAGAAAAAGGATGTTATTGAAAACGATAAGAACAATAATAACAAGGATAATCAGCATAAGTTAGCAGACGATGAAGCTACAACAGAAGTTGAAAAAATTAATCATGCGATTGGTGGTGTAACTGGTATAACAGTAACATTACCAAATGGTGCGAAAACAATTAAATTAACTAAAAAAGGTGATGAATGGTACAAAGATTCTGAAAAATTAAATATAATTGATGGGAAATTAGTATTACCTTTACCTGAAGATATTAATTTAGATGAAGCAAATGATGATTTATCTCCTGACAAACGCATCAAAGTAACTGTTCAAGATAAAGCAGGAAATGATTCAGATGTTGCTTATGCGAATGTTTTAAATGAAGCTCCAACTTTAAATGTCAATAAAGATGTTATATATGTTCCTAAAACGGATGTGTCTAATAAAGTTAATACTGAAAAACTTTTGAAACAAGTATCAGATACTATTGTTGATGGTAAACCAGGTATTGAAGTAGCTGATTTAGAAGATGATAGGGATAATAAGGAAATAACAAAACCAAATGTTTCAGTTATTGATGATCAGGGATTAGATACTTCTAAACCAGGTGTATATACAGTAACTTTAAAGGCTACAGATAGTGAGGGAAAAGACTCAGTTGAAAAAAATGACGATACTGATAAATTTGATGTTGTAGTAGTTGAAGGAATTCCTCAAATTGTATCAGTTAGTGACAACAATATCCAACCAGATGTTCTGAAAAATATAGATAAAAGTCAATTTCCTGATGATGCTACATTTGAATATAAAGAAGAAGTCAATACTTCAGAGGCAGGGGACAAGAATGTTACAGTAGTTGTTAAAGACAAAGCAGGTAATAAACTTGTCGAAGTTCCAGCAACGGTACGTGTGGTAGAAAGCTATCCTCAGTATGTTCCAGTAAACAAAGAAGGTATCTCACCGAAAGATAGTATTGATCCAAGTAAATTCCCAGAAGGAACCACGTTTGAGTATAAAGAAAAACCAAATACTGGTTCCACAGGAGACAAAGATGTAACAGTTGTAGCTAAGCTAGGTACAGAAATAGTTGCAGAGATTCCTGCTAAAATTGTAGTAGTCGATAGTAAGACACAATATGTG
>NZ_JVLX01000034.1:0-3472 GCF_001070815.1 Streptococcus pseudopneumoniae
TTCTGGTTTAGAATCATCTTTAAGAGCTTTTTCTGTTAAGTAGTACACAGTTCCGTCTTTTTCGATTTTCTCTGGTTTGTTGTCAGTTGTGTCGTATTTAGCGTTTAGAGAAGCACCTTTAGTATCTTCTTTATCTTCAGCGATTACATTACCTTCTGTGTCAACATAGTGAACCACTACGTCTCCAGTTACTTCTGTATAAACATATGTTACTTCAAGTGTTTTTCCTGCTACTACTTGCCCTTCCACAGTTCCAACGTTTTCTCCGTTTGTTACGACTGCTTCTGCAGAGTAAGTTGTATTAGTTGTAGTAGTACCTGCTTTTGTAACTAGTTTATATTTCTTATTGTTAAATTCAATTGTTGCTGGTTTTTCATCAGTTTCAGCTGCGTTATAGGCTGTTCCTGGTTTAGCATTTGTAGAATCTTGTACAGTTGTTTTAATTTCAGTACCGTCAGTATTAATGTATTTGATGACTACTGAACCTGCTTTTTCGTAGACATAAGTAACTTCTTTAGTTTTACCTTCTTCTACAGTACCAGTAACTGGTGCTGAATCAGCTTTTACTCCATTATCAGAAGATACTAGGTAATATACTTCTCCAGTTGCTGTTGTAATCTTATTAGGTTTGTTAGCTGGAGTACTTGCATCATAATTTGTACCATTTGATACATCTGTTGCATTTGCAACTGCTAAACCTTTTTCTTCTACTGTAGTTGGAGTTGTTGCATTATCAAATGTTAATTCACCTGTTAATTTCGTACCATCTGATAATTCATATTTAGTCACTACACTTCCTAGTAACTCATATTGATAAGTAACTGTAATTTCGTTTTCTTCTACTTTACCAGTTGCTGGTTTAGAACCTGCTTGTAAACCATCTCTATCAGCAATTAGTCGGTAAACTTTACCATCTGCTGTTGTAATCTTAGATGCTTTTTTACTAGTAACATCATAGTCAGAATTTACACTTGCATCTGTTACAGGTTTTAATCCATCAACTGTTACTTCTTCAGTTGAATTATTAGGCATTGTTGCTGTTCCAGCGATTGGTTGTCCAGCTTTATCAACATACTTCACATTTACTGCTGATTTTTTCTCTTTGTAGACGAATGTTACTACTTTATCAGCTTCTGTTACTGTTCCTGTTTCAGGCTCTGATGTATTGTATAATCCATTATTTTCTTTTACAAGTTCATATACTTTTCCATCTGCTGTTGTAATCTTAGTCGCTTTTTTCTCAGCTACTTTATTATCATACCTTGTGCCTAACCCTGCTTCAGTGACTGCTTTTACTCCGTCTGCTGTTACTGCTTCTGTTGTATTTCCAGGCATTGAAGCTGTTCCTGCTAGTGGAGTTCCTTTTTCATCTACGTATTTAACTAGAACATTCCCTTTAACTTCTTTATAAACATAAGTGACTTCAAGAGTTTGGCCTGCGACAACCTTACCTGTCTCATTTCCTCTAGTACTTTGAGGAACCAGTTGATAAACTTTACCATCTGCTGTAGTAATGCTTGTTGGTTTATGATCTTGTGTATCGTAGTCTGAACCTGCTTTGGCATTATCAGTATCCGTAACCGTTTGAGTCACTGGTTGTTGATTTTCATTGGTTCCTTGGAGAGGATGGCCTTCTGTATCAACATAGTGAACAAGGACTGATCCAGCTTTTTCATAGACATAAGTTACATCTGTAGTTCCTTCTACAACAGGTCCTTCTTCTATTGCTGAATTTGTAGCTACACCATTTACTGTAGTTTTTGTTTTAGTCTCGTCTAAATAGTAAACAGAACCATTTGCTTCTAATCTTTGAGGTTTTTCTGCATCGCTTTCTTTTGTATTATATTGAACGTTCTCTGCAGTTTTGTTTGTACTAACAACTACTTCTTGATTATTCGCATCAAGATAATAAGTTTTTGTTTCAACTTCTACTACAGCATCAACAGTATCATTATATGACGATTTAAGAGTTGTTCCATCTTCTGTTTGATAATGTACGGTAACCGAGCCTTTCTTTTCAACTCTACGAGTTACTTCAGGACTATAAGTGTAGGTGATAGTAGTACGACCACTACCTAAACGATAAGCACGAAGCGGTGTATAGGCTGTACGATAGTTATACTTCTCACTAACAGGGCCTTTAACGATTAGATTGAAGTAGAGTTCATACCCATCTCCTTCGTCATATCCAGATTCATTACTTACATTGATGTCTTTATCGGGATCAAATATTGTAGCAGTAGTTGGTCTCTTTTCGGAATCCAGGGTATCTTCCTTGTCTGAGTCTTCGACTCCAGGTTGATTGAGATATGAAAACGCAAGGTATCTTTTCATATTCCCTTCTGTATTTTGCAAACCTTTTTCTTTGATGTAAGCTAAATAGCCTTTTAAAAAAGTTCTAGTTCCTTCATGACTAAGGCCATCGGGATTGTCTTTGTGAGCATTGATTGCCTCATACAATTCATGAAGACTAGATATATTATTTGCTGTAGGAAACTGCACGACATAGGTAAAACTCGTTATGTCATGTCCAGCTGTTACAAAGGTATTTTTTTCTAATACGACAACATAATCACCTTCCTTGATGCCACCATCTGCAGCGATATTCGTAGAAGTATAATCTTTTGCTGTGGCTTCTCCCGCCTTGAATGTATCTTCTAGCCATTTATCAGATGTAGTGGCTGGTGTATCGGCTAATACATATTTGCCGTAAGTCCCCTTGCCAGTTTCTTCGACAATCCAGGTACGACCTCCTGGTTTAACCCCACTGTGGTTAATTTTCCCATCATTTTGAACAAGACCTTCAGAAGTTAGTTGTGCAGTCACATTTCCAAGAGTAGAGTCAGAGTATACCCCTCCTCCATCACCGGTAATTTCTACAGCTGGATCCCCGATTTTATGATAGGTAGTATTATTTTTTTCAATAGTATCTTTTCCTACGGCACCGTGCTCTTTTGCCTTGGTTAAATCAGTATCGGTAATTTCGTTACCTTTTAATGATTTGAAGACTTTCCCATATTGTCCGTATACTTCATAATCTACCGAAATTTCTTTTTCAAAGCCTGCATCTTGATTTTGATTTTCTTCTAAAACAGTTCCATCAGTTGATACATATTTGTAGTCTAGCTTACCTGTTTTAGTAATTTTATCTGTACCTGTTTCATTCGGTTTTGGATTAGGATCAAAATCTTTTGAATCATACTCATAATCACTACTCTCAATTTTCACATGTGCTGTATCTACTTTGATAGAACCCTTGCTATTTGATATAGTAGTAGTTCCATCTTTGTTATCGATAATAGCAGCTTCTACAGACTGAGTGTTGACAGACAAAGCGATAGCAGCACCCATAATGAGTCCGAGAGTACCTATTTTTACTGAGTCTGAACGACCATTTTTTAATTTACGAATAGAAAAAATTTCTTTTTTATTTGACAAAATTTTAAACTCCTATATATATATATATATATAT
>NZ_JVLX01000035.1:0-610 GCF_001070815.1 Streptococcus pseudopneumoniae
ACAACCAGACGCTTCTAAGAGTGTTGATGAAGAAAATTATCCTGAAGGTTCTAAGTTTAAATTTAAAGAACCAGTTGAAACAAGTAAGGCAGGAGACAAGGAAACAACGGTTGTAGTAACGGATAAAGATGGAAATCCATTAGTTGAAGTTCCAGCAACTGTAGTAGTCGCAAAAGGTTATCCTCAAATTGTTCCAGTTAGTGAAGGGAATGAACAACCTAGTGTCAAAGATAGTATTGATCCAGATCAATATCCAGAAGGTTCAACATTTGAATATAAAGAAGAAGTCAATACTTCAGAGGCAGGGGACAAGAATGTTACAGTAGTTGTTAAAGACAAAGCAGGTAATAAACTTGTCGAAGTTCCAGCAACGGTACGTGTGGTAGAAAGCTATCCTCAGTATGTTCCAGTAAACAAAGAAGGTATCTCACCGAAAGATAGTATTGATCCAAGTAAATTCCCAGAAGGAACCACGTTTGAGTATAAAGAAAAACCAAATACTGGTTCCACAGGAGACAAAGATGTAACAGTTGTAGCTAAGCTAGGTACAGAAATAGTTGCAGAGATTCCTGCTAAAATTGTAGTAGTCGATAGTAAGACACAATATGTG
>NZ_JVLX01000036.1:0-117701 GCF_001070815.1 Streptococcus pseudopneumoniae
GAGTACGGCAAGGCGACGTTGACGCGGTTTGAATTTGATTTTCGAAGAGTATTAGACAGTAGCAAAGACTAGCTATTGTGTCTTCTTTTTATTTTTTTGATATAATATAATAGTAGAGAAAAAGGTGAACAAATGAAAAAAATATTAATTGTAGATGATGAGAAACCAATCTCGGATATTATCAAGTTTAATATGACCAAGGAAGGTTACGAGGTTGTAACTGCTTTTAACGGTCGTGAAGCGCTAGAGCAATTTGAAGCAGAGCAACCAGATATTATTATTCTGGATTTGATGCTTCCCGAAATTGATGGCTTAGAAGTTGCTAAGACTATTCGCAAGACTAGTAGTGTGCCTATTATCATGCTTTCAGCTAAGGATAGCGAATTTGATAAGGTTATCGGTTTAGAGCTTGGTGCAGATGACTATGTAACCAAACCCTTCTCAAATCGTGAGTTGCAGGCGCGTGTCAAAGCCCTTCTTCGTCGCACGGACTTGGTTTCTGTAGATAATCAAGAATCAGATGAAAAGAAAACCCAACCCTTGCAAATTGGGGACTTGGAGATTGTGCCAGATGCTTATGTAGCTAAAAAATACGGTGAAGAATTAGACTTAACCCACCGTGAATTTGAGCTCTTGTACCACTTGGCTTCTCATATTGGTCAAGTGATTACGCGTGAACACTTGCTTGAAACTGTCTGGGGTTATGATTATTTCGGAGATGTTCGAACAGTTGACGTAACCATCAGACGTTTGCGTGAGAAGATTGAAGACACACCGAGTCGTCCAGAGTATATCTTAACACGTCGCGGTGTTGGTTATTATATGAGAAATAATGATTGAATTGATTAGAAAAAATATTCTTACTAGTGATTTTATCTTCATTTTAATTTTATTGGGTTTTATCTTGATTGTTACCTTGCTTTTGCTAGAAAATCGGCGAGATAATATTCGGTTGAAGCAAATCAATCAAAAGGTAAAAGACTTGATTGCAGGAGATTATTCTCAGGTATTGGATATGCAGGGAAGCTCTGAAATCACTAATATTACCAATAATCTCAATGATTTATCAGAAGTAATCCGTTTGACCCAAGAAAATCTGGAACAAGAGAGTAAACGATTGCACAGTATCCTCTCATACATGACAGACGGAGTCCTTGCGACCAATCGTCGTGGCAAGATTACTATGATTAATGACATGGCTAAGAAACAGCTAGGTGTTCAGAAAGAAGAGGTTCTCAATAAAAGTATTCTAGAATTGCTTAAGATTGAAGATGAGTATGAACTTCGTGATTTGATTACCCAAGTTCCTGAGCTTATGATTGATTCTCAGGATGCCAATGGTGAGTATTTGAGCCTTCGTGTACGTTTTGCCTTGGTCCGTCGTGAGTCTGGCTTTATCTCAGGTTTGGTTGCTGTTTTGCATGATACGACGGAGCAGGAGAAGGAAGAACGGGAACGGAGACTCTTTGTTTCTAATGTTAGTCATGAGTTACGAACTCCTTTGACTAGCGTAAAATCCTATCTTGAAGCTTTGGATGAGGGGGCCTTGTCAGAACCTGTCGCGCCAGACTTTATTAAGGTGTCTCTAGATGAAACCAACCGTATGATGAGGATGGTGACGGATCTCCTCCATCTTTCACGTATTGATAATGCAACCAGTCACCTAGATGTGGAATTGATCAATTTCACTGCCTTTATTACCTTTATCCTCAACCGTTTTGATCAGATAAGAGGGCAGGACGAAGAGAAGAAATACGAACTGGTGAGAGATTACCCCATTACCTCAGTTTGGATAGAGATTGATACAGATAAGATGACACAGGTGATTGATAATATTCTTAACAATGCAATCAAGTATTCTCCAGATGGTGGGAAAATCACAGTGACCATGAAGACAACTGATGATCAGATGATTTTATCCATTTCAGACCAAGGATTGGGGATACCAAAGCAAGATTTACCACGTATCTTTGACCGTTTTTATCGTGTGGATCGTGCTAGAAGTCGTGCCCAAGGTGGTACTGGTTTAGGACTAGCTATTGCTAAAGAGATTATCAAACAACATGATGGCTTTATTTGGGCCAAGAGTGAATACGGTAAGGGTTCAACCTTTACCATTGTACTCCCTTATGATAAGGATGCAGTAAAAGAAGAAGTATGGGAGGATGAAGTAGAAGACTAGAATGAGTGAAACAGGCTTTAAATACAGTATTTTAGCGTCGGGTTCCAGTGGAAATTCCTTTTATCTGGAAACTCCAAAAAAGAAGCTTTTAGTGGATGCAGGCTTGTCTGGTAAAAAGATTACCAGCCTACTTGCTGAAATTAATCGCAAGCCAGAAGACTTGGATGCCATCTTGATTACTCATGAGCATTCTGACCATATCCATGGAGTAGGAGTTTTGGCTCGCAAGTATGGTATGGATCTTTACGCCAATGAAAAGACTTGGCAGGCTATGGAAAATAGCAAGTATCTTGGGAAGGTGGATTCTTCGCAAAAGCATATCTTTGAAATGGGCAAAACCAAAACCTTTGGAGATATCGACATTGAGAGTTTTGGTGTTAGCCATGATGCGGTCGCACCGCAGTTCTATCGCTTTATGAAGGATGATAAGAGTTTTGTCCTTTTGACAGATACAGGTTATGTTAGTGACCGTATGGCAGGAATTGTCGAGAATGCAGATGGCTATCTTATCGAGTCAAACCATGATGTAGAGATTTTGCGAGCAGGTTCCTATGCTTGGCGACTCAAACAACGAATCCTATCTGATCTGGGTCACCTTTCTAACGAGGACGGTGCTGAAGCTATGATTCGTACCTTGGGAAACCGCACTAAGAAAATCTACCTTGGGCATTTATCTAAGGAGAACAATATTAAGGAACTGGCTCATATGACCATGGTCAATCAGCTGGCGCAAGCTGATCTGGGAGTCGGAGTAGACTTTAAGGTTTATGATACCTCACCAGATACCGCAACACCATTAACAGATATATAGAAAGAACGCTAAGAAGGTGTTCTTTTTATATTGACTGAACACCTAAAAAGTAATACAATGGTGTTACTATTAAAAAAGGGAGTGCAAAAGATGACTACTATTACATTAAAAGTTTCTGAAGCTGATAAAACATTTATGAAAGCAATGGCTAAGTTTGAAGGAGTTTCCCTGTCGGAACTTATCCGCACCAAAACTCTTGAAGCTCTAGAAGATGAATACGATGCTCGTGTGGCAGATTTAGCCTATCAAGAGTATTTAGAAGACTTGGAAAAAGGAGTTGAACCCATTACTTGGGAAGAAATGATGCATGATTTAGGCTTGGAGGATGAATAATTTGTATAAATTAGTTCCAACAAGACGTTTCATCAAGCAATTGAAAAAATTGGATCGTTATACGCAGAAGATAATTACAAACTATTTACAAACCAATGTTTTGGAAGACCCGAGACGACACGGAAAGGCTTTGGTTGGTAATCGCGTTGGTCAATGGCGCTATAGAATTGGTAATTATCGAGTTATCGTACAAATTGTAGATGATGAATTAGTCATTGCTACTTTAGAAGTTGGTCATCGGAGAGATATTTATTGAATTACTTTTTTCCAAGTAAATTTTCATTCTTTAAAACATGATATAATAGGGATTACAATATAAGAGAGGTTGCTTATGACAATAGATATTAGTGAAGAAAGTTTATCTAAAGAATCGGCTGACTTATTAAAAATTCTTTTAAAAGATCGAACGACAAAGAAAAACATAGTTTGGGCGACGCATTCTTATAACTTGTTAGGAAAAGGCTTTAGTCCTAGTGATAGTATTAGTCCAAGTAAGGTTACTGGAAACTATGCTAACTTGATTCAGCCCAGATCTGAAAAATCCAAGTATGAGCAAAAAGATCGTACAAAAATAAGGGCAGAAGTGTTTACACCAACTTGGTTGGTCTCAAAGCAAAATGGATATGTAGAATCGGAACTAGGTTCTTTAAGTCTTGAGGAGTATGTTGACCTAAGGTGGTTGGAGATAACTTGTGGTGAAGCACCTTATATGGTAACTCGCTATGATACAGTGACTGGTGAGGAAATTCCATTATCTGAGCGAGTTGGTTTTGTTGATAGAAAATTGCAGCGCATTAGTCGTGAGGTCTCAGATGAAGTCACCTTTTATGAACTTGTAAAAAAAGCTTATCGAGCTTCTTATGGTTATGAGTATCAAGGAGATTCTCTGCTTTTGGCGCGTGAAAATCTTTTAACAACATTTGAGGACTACTATCTTGCAAAGACTGGAAATCAACCGACCTTAGAGCAAAAGAAAGAAATTGCGACTATTATATCCTACAATGTCTTTCAGATGGATGGATTGAAAAAAAACAGTCCCTACTCAGCTACACAAGGACAATCTCAACAGTTAAGCTTGTTTCCCGATGAGCTGGAAGTAGAACAAGCAGAAGAATCTAAAACCCAAATCAAAGACTGGAAAAAGAATAAAATGATAGGTTTTGAGCGCCTATCTAGTGAGGAAAGTGAAATGAAATTTGATGTCGTGATAGGAAATCCGCCGTATCAGGATAATACATTAGGAGAAAATATTTCATTTGCTCCTCCTGTTTATCATAATTTTCTTGATGAATCGGTTAAAATAGCTGATAGAAGCATTTTAATAACTCCCGGAAGATTTTTGTTTAATGCTGGTGGAACTCCAAAAAGTTGGAATAACAAAATTTTAACAAATGAACACGTTAAAGTTGAATATTATGAACAAGACTCGTCAAAGGTTTTTTCAGGTACAGATATAAAAGGTGGAGTTGCAATCATTTATCAAGATAATAATAGTTTATTTGAACCAATTGATACCTTTACTCCATTTAAAGAATTAAATGAGATCTTACATCTAGTGATGTCAAAAAATTTAGATTCTTTCACTAAGATTGTTAGTGGTAGAGGAGTATATAAATTATCAAAAAGAGCTTTAGAAGAATATCCAGAAATTGAAAAAATACAATCTAAAGGACATAAATATGATGTAGGGTCAGGTGCTTTTAGAATTTTAAAGAATATCATCTTCTCTGAAGAAAAGAAATTTGATAGTCAGATTTCTTTTTTAGGGTTGTATAATTCAAAACGTGTATATTATTATGCAGATGAAAAAAATTTTGCATTACCTGACCACTTTTATAAATATAAAGTTTTTATTCCAAAATCAAATGGAAGTGGGGCAATAGGTGAAGTATTATCTACACCCCTAATCGGGGAACCCCTAATCGGGGCTACAGAGACATTTCTTTCTATTGGTGGTTTTGAAACTTATACAGAGGCTTCTAATTGTTTAAAATACATCAAAACAAAGTTTGCAAGAGCATTGTTGGGAGTATTAAAAATTACACAGGACAACACTAAAGAAAAGTGGGCAAAAGTACCTTTATTTAATTTTTCGGTCAATTCTGATATTGACTGGTCACAGTCGGTATCAGACATTGACCGACAGTTATATGAATATTTTGACCTCACTCCAGAGCACATTGCCTTTATTGAGACTCATGTAAGGGAGATGGATTGATGGTAGAAATTAAAACTTCTAAAGAGATTCATCCTAAAATCTATGCCTACACCACTCCTACGGTAACTAGTAATGAGGGCTGGATTAAGATTGGTTATACGGAGCGTGATGTCACACAACGTATCAAGGAGCAAACGCATACTGCTCATATAGATACAGACATATTGTGGACTGGAGATGCGACCTATACAGAAGAACCTGATAAGGGAAAGACTTTTAAGGACCATGATTTCCACCATTTCCTTTCTTTCCATGATGTGGAACGTCGTCCCAAGACGGAATGGTTTTACTTTAATGGAACTCCTGAGAAATCAAAAAATCTTTTTGATAAGTTTGTTCAGCATGATTTGTCAGGTTATCAGCCTGGTCAAGGAAAGGACTATACTCTTCGACAAGAGCAAGAAGAAGCAGTTTCTAAGACCTTAGCTTATTTCCAGAATCATCCAGGAGGGAAGTTCCTCTGGAATGCCAAACCACGCTTTGGTAAAACCTTATCTACCTACGACCTAGCTCGACGAATGGATGCTGCCAATGTTCTGATTGTAACAAACAGACCGGCCATTGCCAACTCATGGTATGATGATTTTGAAAAATTCATAGCAGGTCAAACGACTTACAAGTTTGTTTCTGAATCGGATAGCCTTAAAAGTCGTCCAACCTTGTCACGAAAAGAATTTGTTGGTATTTTAGATGACGATGTAAGACAACTTGCTTTTATCAGTCTCCAAGACTTGAAAGGCTCTGCTTATCTAGGTGGAGAGCATAACAAACTTAAATGGGTTACAGATCTCCACTGGGATTTATTGGTTATTGATGAGGCTCATGAAGGAGTTGATACCTTTAAGACAGACCAAGCTTTTAATAAAATTCGACGGAATTTCACTCTGCATTTGTCAGGTACACCATTTAAGGCATTGGCCAAAGGAGATTTTACAGAGGATCAAATCTACAACTGGTCTTATGCTGATGAGCAGGCAGCCAAAACGAATTGGTCGCCTGAGCAAGAAGAGGAAAATCCATATGAGAGCTTGCCTCAATTAAATCTCTTTACCTATCAAATGTCTCAGATGATTGGTGAGGAGTTAGAAAAAGGGGCTCAACTTGATGGAGAGAATATCGACTATGCTTTTGACTTGAGTGAATTTTTCGCTACAGATGATAAAGGGAAATTTATCCATGAGCAAGATGTTAGAAATTGGCTAAATACTCTATCAAGCAATGAAAAATATCCATTTTCAACCAAAGAACTTCGAAATGAGCTAAAGCATACTTTTTGGCTTTTAGAACGTGTAGCATCAGCTAAGGCTTTAAAAGCACTACTAGAAGAACACCCCATCTACGAAAACTATGAGATTGTTCTAGCTGCTGGAGATGGACGTATGTCCGAAGAAGACGATAAAGTCAAACTCAAATCCTTAGATTTGGTTAGAAAAGCGATAGCTGATAATGATAAAACTATTACCCTATCCGTCGGTCAATTGACGACAGGTGTCACTATCCCTGAGTGGACAGGTGTATTGATGTTATCGAACATGAAATCACCTGCACTTTATATGCAGGCCGCTTTCCGTGCTCAAAATCCATACTCATGGAGTGATAAGAAAGGAAATCACTTCCGCAAAGAAAGAGCCTATGTATTTGACTTTGCGCCAGAAAGAACCCTGATTCTCTTTGATGAGTTTGCGAATAACTTATCACTTGCAACTGCAGGAGGTGGAGGAACTTCAGCAACTCGCGAAGAAAACATTAGAGAATTACTAAATTTCTTCTCTGTCATAGCTGAGGATCGTGCTGGTAAGATGGTTGAGATTGATGCTAAGGCAGTTCTGACTATACCGCGTCAGATAAAAGCTAGGGAAGTCCTCAAACGAGGATTTATGTCCAATCTCCTTTTTGATAATATCAGTGGTATTTTCCAAGCTAGTCAAACAGTTCTAGACATTTTAAATGAACTCCCAGTTGAAAAGGAAGGGAAGTTACAAACATCTTCTGAACTATTAGACTTTTCAGATGTTACAGTAGATGATGAGGGCAATGCAGTAGTTGACCATGAAATTGTAGTTAATCAGCAAATGCGACTTTTTGGTGAAAAAGTCTATGGACTTAGTCAATCTGTGACAGATTTGTTCACTAAGGATGAGGACAGAACTCAAAAACAGCTGGTTAATGATTTGAGTAAGACGGTTTCTTCAGTGATTGTAGAAGATTTGAAAGGTGAATACAACCTTAAAACTCGGGAAACAGATCAAATTAAGAAGCAAATTACAGCAACATTTGAGAATGAAATTCGAAAAAACGATATCGAAAGAAAAATTTCTGAAGCTCATATCAGGGAAGAATTGCAACAACAAATCAAGGAAGCAGTTGATAAGGAGCAAAAGGATAAGATTCAAGAAGATTTTGATAAACGTTTAGAAGAAAACAATCTTATTCACAAGGAAAAACTAGAGCAAACACTTAAAAAAGAAGTGGAAAAAATGCCTGAGAAGTTTATTGAACAGGTTGAGATAAAACGTGTTGAGCAGTTGAAACAATCAGCTCAAGATGAGATTCGTGACCATCTTCGTGGATTTGCAAGAACCATCCCAAGCTTTATTATGGCTTATGGTGATCAAACTCTAACACTTGATAATTTTGATACCTTTGTTCCTGAGCATGTTTTCTTTGAAGTGACTGGTATTACGATTGATCAATTTCGTTATTTGAGAGATGGTGGACAAGATTTTGCAGGACATCTCTTTGATCGAGCAACATTTGATGAAGCAATCCAAGAATTTCTTCGTAAGAAAGAGGAATTAGCAGATTATTTTAAAGATCAGAAAGAAGATATTTTTGATTATATTCCACCGCAGAAAACGAACCAGATTTTCACTCCTAAACGAGTGGTGAAGAGAATGGTGGATGACCTTGAAAAAGAAAATCCAGGTATCTTTGATGATCCATCTAAGACATTTATTGATTTGTACATGAAATCAGGCCTCTATATTGCAGAATTGGTTAAGCGACTATATAATAGCAATGGTTTAAAAGATGCATTTCCAAATCCTGAAGAACGCTTAAAACATATCCTAGAAAACCAAGTTTATGGATTTGCACCATCTGAGATTATCTATAACATCTCGACTAATTTTATCTTTGGAAATCTCTCACAAGACATTAGTAGAAAGAACTTTGTTTTAGAAGATACCATTCCTGCCGCTAAAGAAGGAAGGATTCAGGAGTTGGTTGATTCCTATTTTGAAAATAATTAAAAAGAAGGCGAGTGCCTTCTTTTTTATATCTTTTACAATCCTGCAAATTCTTTGATTTCTTGTGCTGACATTGAAGAGTCGCAACGGACATTGATTTGTCCATCCGTAATGTGAACAAATCCTGGTACAGTTGGAATTCCATAGCGTGAGCGGAATTCTTGTAACTCATTGAGTTGACTTGGTTCTTCACTGTTGATGAAGTAGATGTGAGTTTTAGTTTCAGCTACGACACCTGCTAAGGTACCAGCAAATTTACGGCAGTAAGGGCAAGTTTTGCGACCGATAAAGAAAGTTGCAGTTTCTTTTTTATCAAGAGCTTCTTGCGCACGCGCAACTGTAGTGACTTCAAGGTCTTTGATATTATCTAAAAATTGTTCCATGAGATTACCTCGCTTTCATTGATAAGTCTAGTATGCCATAAAGTTTCTAAAATTGCTTAGATTTGATACGAAAAAAAGATGAGATTGGTTGGTCTCATCTTTTATAGGACTTTATTTTACAAAAGCATTGATTTCTGCTTCGATGTTAGCAATCTTAGCTTGTGATTTTTCGTTAGTTTCTCCTACAACTGCAATGTAGAACTTGATTTTTGGTTCTGTACCTGAAGGGCGAACGGCAATCCATGAACCGTCAGCAAGTGTGTATTTCAACACATCACTTGGAGGAGTTGTCAAGTTTGTAACAGTACCATCAGCAGCAGTAGCTGTTTGAGCTTTGAAGTCTTCTACGACAGTGATAGCTGTTGTGTTCCATTCTTTTGGAGCATTGTTACGGAATTTAGCCATAATCGCTTTGATTTGTTCAGCACCATCGACACCTGAAAGGGTAACAGAGATAGTCTTTTCTGCGTAGTAGCCATATTCTTTATAGATTTCTTCGATACCGTCAGCAAGGGTTAAACCACGTGAACGGTAGTAGGCAGCAAGTTCAGCAACGACTAGAACGGCTTGGATAGCGTCTTTATCACGTACGAATGGTTTAATCAAGTAACCGAAGCTTTCTTCAAATCCCATCATGTAAGTGTGATTGTGTTGTTCTTCGAATTCTTGGATTTTCTCAGCGATAAATTTGAAACCTGTCAAAACGTTGAACATAGTTGCGCCGTAGCTTTCAGCAATCTTCGTTACCAAGTCAGTTGATACGATAGATTTACATAGGGCTGCATTTTCTGGAAGAGTTCCAGCATTTTTGTGGGCTTCCAAGATGTATTTAGCCATGATAGCACCGATTTGGTTACCTGAAAGGTTGAGGTAGCTACCATCTTTTTGAAGAACTTCAACACCAACACGGTCAGCATCAGGGTCAGTTGCCACAAGAACATCTGCACCAACTTGACGACCAAGTTCTTCAGCAAGGGCAAAGGCTGCTTGGCTTTCTGGGTTTGGAGATTTTACAGTTGAGAAGTCTGGGTCAGCAGTTGCTTGCGCTTCAACGACTTGAACAGAGTCAAATCCTGCTTGGGCAAGAGCACGACGAGCCAACATTTCACCAGTACCATGAAGTGGTGTGTAGACAATCTTCATGTCTTTACCAAATTCTTCAATCAAGGCTGGGTTGATGTTTACGTCCTTAACCTCTTTAAGATATTCTACGTCAACAGCTTCGCCGATAACTTCAATCAAGCCAGAAGCTTTTTCAGCTTCCACATCAGCAACTTCAACTGCAAATGGGTTTTCGATTGCACGGATATATGTAGTCAAAGCGTCCGCGTCGTGTGGAGGCATTTGTCCACCGTCTTCACCGTAAACCTTGTAACCGTTAAATGGTGCAGGGTTGTGACTGGCTGTGACCATGATACCCGCGAAACAGTTGAGGTGACGAACTGCAAATGAGAGTTCTGGAGTTGGACGAAGGCTTTCAAATACATAAGATTTGATACCATGTTTAGCAAGAACTGCTGCAGATTCAAAGGCAAACTCAGGTGAGAAGTGACGGCTATCGTAGGCAATTGCCACACCACGTTCTTTTTCGTTTCCACCTTTTGACTCGATCAAACGAGCCAATCCTTCAGTAGCTTGGCGAACAACGTAGATGTTGATGCGGTTTGTACCAGCGCCAATCAAGCCACGCATACCTGCAGTACCAAATTCAAGATTTGTATAGAAGGCATCTTCCTTTGTTTTTTCGTCCATATTTTCCAAATCTTGACGAAGGTAGTCAGGAAGCTCCGCAAAATCAACCCATTTCTGGTAATTTTCTTGGTAAGACATTAAAATTCTCCTTTTTGTAAATTGTTTTAACCGTTCACATTATAGCACTTTTTAGCGTTTTAGTAAAACGGTAGCATAATTTTCAGAAAAGTGGTATCATCTGCCGGCTTATCAAGTCTTGAATGGCTTAGGGAAACATGCTATACTGTTTGTATGATTATTTTACAAGCTAATAAAATTGAACGTTCTTTTGCAGGAGAGGTTCTTTTTGATAATATCAACCTGCAGGTTGATGAACGAGATCGGATTGCTCTTGTTGGGAAAAATGGTGCAGGGAAGTCTACTCTTTTGAAGATTTTGGTTGGAGAAGAGGAGCCAACTAGCGGAGAAATCAATAAGAAAAAAGATATTTCTCTGTCTTACCTAGCTCAAGATAGCCGTTTTGAGTCTGAAAATACCATCTACGATGAGATGCTTCATGTCTTTGATGACTTGCGTCGTACGGAGAAACAACTTCGTCAGATGGAGCTAGAGATGGGAGAAAAGTCTGGTGCTGATTTGGATAAACTGATGTCAGATTACGACCGCTTATCTGAGAATTTTCGCCAAGCAGGTGGCTTTACCTATGAAGCTGATATACGAGCGATTTTAAATGGATTTAAGTTTGACGAGTCTATGTGGCAGATGAAAATTGCCGAGCTTTCGGGTGGTCAAAATACTCGTCTGGCACTGGCTAAAATGCTCCTTGAAAAGCCCAATCTCTTGGTCTTGGACGAGCCAACCAACCACTTGGATATTGAAACCATTGCCTGGCTAGAGAATTACTTGGTAAACTATAGCGGCGCCCTTATTATTGTCAGCCACGACCGTTACTTCTTAGACAAGGTTGCGACAATTACGCTGGATTTGACCAAGCATTCCTTGGATCGTTATGTGGGCAATTACTCTCGTTTTGTTGAATTAAAGGAGCAGAAGCTAGCTACTGAAGAAAAAAACTATGAAAAGCAACAAAAGGAAATCGCTGCTCTGGAAGACTTTGTCAATCGCAATCTAGTTCGAGCTTCAACGACTAAACGTGCCCAATCCCGTCGTAAACAACTAGAAAAAATGGAGCGTTTGGACAAGCCAGAAGCTGGTAAGAAATCAGCCAATATGACCTTCCAGTCTGAGAAAACGTCGGGCAATGTTGTCCTGACTGTTGAAAATGCAGCTATTGGCTATGATGGGGAAATATTGTCAGAGCCTATCAACTTAGACCTTCGTAAGATGAATGCTGTCGCTATCGTCGGTCCAAATGGAATCGGCAAGTCAACCTTTATCAAGTCTATTGTGGACCAGATTCCTTTTATCAAAGGTGAAAAGCGCTTTGGTGCCAATGTTGAGGTTGGTTACTATGATCAGACGCAAAGCAAGCTGACAGCAAGTAATACTGTGCTTGATGAACTCTGGAATGATTTTAAACTGACACCAGAAGTTGAAATCCGTAACCGTCTTGGTGCCTTCCTTTTCTCAGGAGATGATGTTAAAAAATCAGTCGGCATGCTGTCAGGTGGAGAAAAAGCTCGTTTGCTTTTAGCTAAATTGTCCATGGAAAACAACAACTTCTTGATCCTTGACGAGCCAACCAACCACTTGGATATTGATAGCAAGGAAGTGCTAGAAAATGCCTTGATTGACTTTGATGGCACCTTGCTTTTTGTCAGCCATGACCGTTACTTTATCAATCGTGTGGCAACTCATGTTTTGGAATTGTCTGAGAATGGTTCGACTCTTTACCTGGGAGATTACGACTACTATGTTGATAAAAAGGCTGAAATGGAAATTAATCAGATGGAGGAAGCTTCAACTAGCAATCAAGTAAAAGAAGCAAGCCCAGTCAATGATTATCAAGCTCAGAAAGAAAGTCAAAAAGAAGTTCGTAAGCTCATGCGACAAATCGAAAATCTAGAAGCTGAAATCGAAGAGTTAGAAATTCAAAGCCAAGCTATTTCTGAACAAATGTTGGAAACAAACGATGCAGGTAAACTCATGGAATTGCAGGCTGAACTGGACAAAATCAGCCATCGTCAGGAAGAAGCTATGCTTGAGTGGGAAGAATTATCAGAGCAGGTGTAAAGATGGAACATCTTGGAAAAGTATTTCGTGAATTTCGGACAAGTGGAAATTATTCCTTAAAGGAGGCGGCAGGAGAGTCTTGCTCTACCTCTCAGTTATCTCGCTTTGAGCTTGGGGAGTCTGACCTAGCAGTCTCACGTTTCTTTGAGATTTTGGATAACATTCATGTGACCATTGAAAATTTCATGGACAAGGCTAGGGATTTTCAAAATCATGAACATGTTGCTATGATGGCACAGATTATCCCACTTTACTACTCAAATGATATTGCAGGTTTTCAAAAGCTTCAAAGAGAACAACTTGAAAAGGCTAAGAGTTCGACGAATCCCCTTTATTTTGAGCTGAACTGGATTTTGTTGCAAGGTCTGATTTGTCAAAGAGATTCGAGTTATCATATGGAGCAGGATGATTTGGATAAGGTAGCAGATTATCTCTTCAAAACAGAAGAATGGACCATGTATGAGTTGATTCTTTTCGGTAACCTCTATAGTTTCTACGATGTGGACTATGTCACTCGGATTGGTAGAGAAGTTATGGAGAGGGAGGAATTTTACCAAGAGATTGGTCGCCATAAGAGATTAGTGTTGATTTTGGCCCTCAATTGTTACCAGCATTGTTTAGAGCATCTTTCTTTTGACAATGCAAGCTATTTTGAGACTTATACAGAGAAGATTATTGGTAAAGGTATTAAGCTTTATGAGCGTAATATTTTCCATTACCTAAAAGGCTTTGCCTTATACCAAAAAGGACAGTGTACAGAAGGCTGTAAGCAGATGCAAGAGGCCATGCATATTTTTGACGTGCTAGGTCTTCCAGAGCAAGTAGCCTACTATCAGGAACACTACGAAAAATTTGTCAAAGATTAATTTTCCCAAATAAGGGAAAAATGAAAAAGCTCCTTTCGGTTTTGATACAATAGTTTCAAAATTTGAGAGGAGTTTTTATATGAATCGCTATGCAGTACAGTTGATTAGCCGTGGAGCTGTTAACAAGATAGGGAATATGCTCTATGATTATGGAAATAGTGTCTGGTTGGCTTCCATGGGGACTATCGGACAGACAGTTTTAGGAATGTATCAGATTTCTGAACTCGTCACATCTATTCTCGTCAACCCCTTTGGCGGAGTCATTTCAGACCGTTTTTCTCGTCGTAAGATTTTAATGACGACGGACCTTGTTTGTGGTATTCTTTGTCTAGCTATTTCTTTTATAAGGAATGACAACTGGATGATTGGGGCTTTGATTGTTGCTAATATTGTGCAGGCTATTGCTTTTGCCTTTTCTAGACCTGCAAATAAGGCCGTTATCACAGAATTGGTAGAGAAGGATGAGCTGGTCCTCTACAATTCTCGTTTGGAGTTGGTCTTGCAAGTTGTCAGTGTGAGTTCTCCTGCACTCTCTTTTCTGGTCTTACAATTCGCAAGTCTTCGCATTACCTTGGTATTAGATGCCCTTAGTTTTTTTCTCGCTTTTGGTTTGGTAGCTTTTCTCCCTAAAAAAGAGACTCAGGAACAAGAGAAAAAGACTTTCAGCTGGAAAGCCATTTTTGCTGATATGAAAGATGGACTTGGCTATATTTGGCGCCAGAAAGAAATCTTTTTCCTTTTGTTAGTAGCTTCCAGTGTTAATTTCTTTTTTGCCGCTTTTGAATTTCTCCTCCCCTTTTCAAATAGGCTTTACGGAGTAGAAGGAGCTTACGCAAGTATTTTGACTATGGGGGCTATTGGTTCCATCATTGGGGCTCTTCTAGCTAGTAAAATTAAAGCTAATGTTTATAATCTTTTGATTTTACTGGCTTTGACAGGTGTCGGAGTTCTTATGATGGGATTACCACTTCCAAATTTGCTTTCCTTTTCTGGAAATTTAGTTTGTGAATTGTTTATGACAATTTTTAATATTCACTTTTTTACTCAGGTGCAAACCAAGGTTGAGGGGGAATATTTGGGGAGAGTATTAAGCACAATTTTTACCTTAGCCATTCTATTTATGCCTATTGCCAAAGGTTTTATGACAGTGCTACCAAGTGTACATCTCTTTTCTTTCTTGATAATTGGAAGCGGGGTTATCATCCTGTCTTGTCTATCCCTCGTGTATGTGCGAACTCATTTTGAAAAAGAGACATAAGTTTGCTTGTACTTCAAAAATAATTCCAATCTGAGTGTTTTTTCCGCCCTTCTCGTTTGTGAGGAGGGCTTACTTTGTGGTAAAATGGTTTTATGAATAAAAGAATGAATGAGTTAGTCGCCTTGCTTAATCGCTATGCGACTGAGTACTATACCAGCGACAATCCGTCGGTTTCAGACAGTGAGTATGACTGCCTTTATCGAGAGTTGGTTGAGTTAGAAACTGCCTATCCAGATCAAGTGTTAGCAGACAGTCCGACCCATCGTGTTGGTGGCAAGGTTTTAGATGGTTTTGAAAAATACAGTCATCAGTATCCTCTTTATAGTTTGCAGGATGCTTTTTCACGTGAGGAGCTTGAAGCTTTTGATGCGCGTGTTCGTAAGGAAGTGGCCCATCCAACCTATATTTGTGAGCTGAAAATCGATGGTTTGTCTATCTCGCTGACTTATGAAAAGGGGATTTTGCTTGCTGGGGCAACACGTGGAGATGGTTCTGTTGGGGAAAATATCACGGAAAACCTCAAGCGTGTTAAGGACATTCCTTTGACTTTGCCAGAAGAACTAGATATCACAGTTCGTGGGGAGTGTTACATGCCACGTGCTTCTTTTGATCAGGTCAACCAAGCTCGCCAAGAAAATGGAGAGCCTGAATTTGCCAATCCTCGTAATGCAGCAGCAGGCACACTACGTCAGCTGGACACAGCAGTAGTAGCTAAGCGCAATCTTGCTACCTTTCTCTATCAAGAAGCCAGCCCTTCAACTCGTGATAGCCAAGAAAGGGTTTTGAAGCACCTAGAACAGCTTGGTTTTGTGGTCAATCCTAAGCGAATCTTGGCTGAAAACATAGATGAAATCTGGGATTTTATTCAAGAAGTAGGACAGGAACGGGACAATCTGCCTTACGATATTGATGGAGTAGTAATCAAGGTCAACGACCTCGCAAACCAAGAAGAACTAGGCTTTACTGTTAAGGCTCCAAAGTGGGCTGTAGCCTACAAATTTCCAGCTGAAGAAAAAGAAGCCCAACTCCTGTCGGTTGACTGGACAGTAGGCCGTACAGGTGTTGTGACTCCAACTGCAAATTTAACCCCTGTTCAGCTTGCTGGTACAACTGTTAGCCGTGCGACTCTGCACAATGTGGATTATATTGCTGAAAAAGATATTCGTAAGGACGACACGGTCATTGTCTATAAGGCTGGGGACATCATCCCTGCTGTTTTACGTGTAGTAGAGTCAAAACGAATTTCTGAAGAGAAACTAGATATTCCAACAAACTGCCCAAGTTGTGACTCTGGCTTGTTGCATTTCGAAGATGAAGTGGCCCTGCGTTGTATCAATCCGCGTTGTCCTGCCCAAATCATGGAAGGTTTGATTCACTTTGCCTCTCGTGATGCCATGAATATTACAGGGCTTGGTCCATCTATTGTTGAGAAGCTATTTGCTGCTAATCTGGTTAAGGATGTGGCGGATATTTACCGTTTGAAAGAAGAAGATTTCCTCCTTTTAGAAGGTGTTAAGGAAAAGTCTGCTTCTAAACTGTATCAAGCCATCCAAGCATCTAAGGAAAATTCTGCTGAAAAACTCTTGTTTGGTTTGGGGATTCGTCATGTCGGAAGTAAGGCCAGTCAGCTCTTACTCCAACATTTCCATTCAATCGAAAATCTGGCTCAGGCAGATCCAGAGGAAGTGGCTAGTATTGAAAGTCTAGGTGGTGTGATTGCCAAGAGTCTTCAGACTTATTTTGCGACAGAAGGCTCTGAAATTCTCCTAAGAGAATTGAAAGAAGCTGGGGTCAATCTGGACTATAAAGGTCAGACTGTAGTAGCAGATGCAGCCTTGTCAGGTTTGACCGTTGTATTGACAGGAAAATTGGAACGTCTCAAGCGCTCAGAAGCTAAAAGCAAACTCGAAAGTCTGGGTGCCAAGGTGACAGGCAGCGTTTCTAAAAAGACCGACCTCGTCGTGGCTGGTGCAGATGCTGGAAGCAAAATGCAAAAAGCACAAGAGCTTGGTATCGAGGTTCGAGACGAAGCTTGGCTAGAAAGTTTGTAATGATCGTTTAAAAGCAGAGTTTAGATAAGAGGACTATGTTTGTTAATCGGAACAAAATCGGTCTAGAACTTATTAGTCAAATAGAAATAAATTAAGAAATATAAAGGAAAAATAAAAAATGTTTAACTACCCTATGCGCATTCATTACCATCGTAAGAATGGAGAATACGATACTTGCTCTTTTGTAAAAAGTCAGGACCAGCGAATTGATTTGCTGACCTACAAAGAAGATTATTTTGGTGCCTTATTTAGTTTTGAACACCCAAGTGCTTATGCCCTAGAAAGCTTGAATTTTGTGGTTCATACAGGTCAAACCAGTAAGGAATATGCTATCCGTTTTAATCACTATCCTCTTTTAACAGAGGTCTGGATTTTGGAAGGGGATGATAGGATTTATTATTCTGAAAATCCTGCTATTGCAAGTCCTTTCTATAAAAATCAAAATCCTTTTGCCTTTGATAAGGCTATTAACAGTGCCAGTTTTGACCATCATTGGGGTTACCAAGGGGAATTGGGGTGCCATGTAGAGGATAATCAAGCTCATTTTGCTCTCTGGGCTCCAACAGCGACAGAAGTGCAGGTTGTCGTTTATGAATCAGCCGCTAATGATGCTCCTGTTTGGAAGACATTTGAGATGGAGAGAGGCAATAGCTATTCCTATAATCATAAGGACAATACAATCGGTGTCTGGAGTTTGGATGTTGAGGAAGATTTGACTGGAAAAACTTATCAGTATCAGGTCCAATTCCCTCACCACCAAACACTGACACGCGATCCTTATACCATCGCGACCAGTCCTGATGGCAAACGTTCAGCTATTCTGAGTCATGAAGAGAAGCAAGTTGCAAACTTCGAGGTTAAGCATGGTTCTGATGCTACTTGGCGCTTGGCAAATCCATGTAAGGCAGTTATTTGTGAAATGCACATTCGTGATTTGACCAAATCACCGACCTCGGGTGTAGATGAACATCTTAGAGGAACTTTCTTGGGTGCTGCTCAGACTGGAACGGTTAACCAGTACGGTCAGTCAACTGCTTTTGATTACATCAAGAAGATAGGCTACAATTATGTTCAATTGCAACCAATTGCAGACCGTCATAAAGAATATGATGAGGACGGGAAAGTAACCTATAACTGGGGGTATGATCCACAAAACTATAACGCACCAGAGACGAGCCTTTCTACTAATCCAAATGATCCAGCTCAGGTTATTCGCGATTTGAAGACCATGGTTCAAGCTTACCACGATGCGGGAATTGGTGTTATTATGGATGTGGTCTATAACCATACCTTCTCAGTTGTTGATGCACCTTTCCAAACAACAGTCCCTGATTACTATTATCGTATGAATCCAGACGGTACCTTCCAGAATGGAACGGGTGTTGGAAATGAAACTGCCAGCGAACATGAAATGTTCCGCAAGTATATGATTGATTCTCTTCTATACTGGGTGCAGGAATACAATATTGACGGCTTCCGTTTTGACTTAATGGGGATTCATGATGTCAAGACCATGCAGATGATTCGTCAGAGCTTGGATGAAATCGACCCTAACATTATCCTTTATGGAGAAGGATGGGATATGGGAACAGGTCTTGCGCCTTATGATAAGGCCAAGAAAGACAATGCCTACCAGATGCCAAATATTGGTTTCTTTAATGACAATCAGCGTGATGCTGTAAAAGGTGGAGAAGTTTATGGTGCTATCAAGTCAGGTTTTGTTAGTGGTGCTGCGACAGAGCCAATTCTAGCCAAAGCAATCCTAGGAAGTCGTGAATTAGGAACCTATACACATCCAAATCAAGTGCTTAACTATGTAGAGGCCCATGACAATTACAATCTTCACGATTTGTTGGCAACCCTACATCCAGACCAAAGTTCAGAGCAAATCATGCGCAAGGTTGAGACAGCCACAGCTATGAACCTACTCATGCAAGGGATGGCCTTTATGGAAATCGGTCAAGAATTTGGTCGTACCAAACTGGTTGCGACTGGTGAAAATGGTGAACTGACCCATGATGATAGAGAACGTGCTATGAATAGCTATAATGCTCCAGACAGTGTGAACCAAGTGAACTGGGACTTGATTAATGAGCGTCAAGATAGTATTGCATTTATCCGTCAGATGATTCGATTGAAGACAGAAAGCAGTGCCTTTTCTTACCCAACTTATGATGAAATTTACCATCATGTTTTTGTTCATTCAGCAAATGAACATAGTGGTTTGATTGTCTATGAGATTCAAGGGGAAGACCATTTACTGGTTGTATTTAATGCTAAAGGGCAAGACTTCCAGTTTGAAAATGCTGGAAATCTAGAACTATTAGTGACCAATAGCCATTTAAGTGATAAAGACATGGTTGGTGGCGTCAGTGCCAGCGTCTTTAAAGTTTTGTAGAATAGATTTACAATTTAAATTCATTTATGGTGCTTTATCTGTTAATAAAATCAGGAGATTCGTTTCCTGATTTATTTTTTTACTTAAAATTATATTTTTGTTAGCTAAATAACGAACTTTATGATAGTATTATAAAAAAACAATTCGTTTTCAAAGCGTTTCTGAAAATTTCTTGATTTACAAGTGAACACATCAGTGAATTTGTTGAAGACTTTCAAAAGATTTTTTTGCAAATTCCGTAATTTACTTGAATCTTCCCTAAAAAGGTAGTATAATAAATCTATAGAAAACGCTTACAGAAATAGGAGGGTGTATGGATAAGAATAATGCTTTAAAAACCTTTATGACAGGTGAAAATTTTCACCTCCAGCACTATCTGGGAGCTCATAGGGAAGAAAAAAATGGAGAGTATGGCTATACTTTTCGTGTGTGGGCGCCTAATGCTCAGGCTGTTCACTTGGTAGGGGATTTCACCAATTGGGTTGAACATCAAATTCCGATGGAACGGAATGAATTTGGAGTCTGGGAAGTCTTTACCAGTCTTGCTCAAGAAGGCCAAATTTATAAGTACCATATCACACGTTCAAATGGTCATCAGCTGATGAAGATTGACCCTTTGGCTGTACGATATGAGGCACGACCTGGGACTGGTGCTATTTTAACAGATATTCCAGAAAAGAAATGGAAGGACGGTCTCTGGCTAGCTCGTAGAAAACGTTTGAGCTTTGAAGAGCGTCCTGTCAATATTTACGAGGCTCATGCTGGCTCTTGGAAGAGGAATCCTGATGGCAGCCCCTATAGTTTTGCTCAATTGAAAGATGAACTCATTCCTTACTTGGTTGAGATGAATTATACTCACATTGAGTTTATGCCCCTGATGTCTCACCCACTAGGTTTGAGTTGGGGCTATCAGCTTATGGGTTACTTTGCTTTAGAGCATGCCTATGGTCGTCCTGAAGAGTTTCAAGATTTTGTTGAGGAATGTCACTTAAACAATATAGGCGTTATCGTAGACTGGGTACCTGGTCACTTTACTATTAATGATGATGCCTTGGCTTATTATGATGGAACACCGACTTTTGAATACCAAGACCATAATAAGGCTCATAACTACGGTTGGGGAGCTCTCAATTTTGACCTTGGAAAGAATGAAGTCCAGTCTTTCTTGATTTCTAGTATTAAGTTTTGGATTGACTTTTACCATTTGGACGGTATTCGCGTGGATGCAGTTAGCAACATGCTCTATCTTGACTACGATGATGCTCCATGGACACCTAATAAAGATGGTGGCAATCTCAACTATGAAGGATATTATTTCCTTCAACGCTTGAATAATGTGATTAAACTAGTTCATCCAGACGTGATGATGATAGCTGAGGAAAGTTCATCAGCTACTCAGATTACTGACACTAAGGATTCAGATGGTCTAGGATTTGACTACAAATGGAATATGGGTTGGATGAATGACATCCTCCGATTCTACGAAGAAGATCCGATTTATCGTAAATATGACTTTAACCTAGTGACTTTCAGCTTTATGTATGTCTTCAAGGAGAACTATCTCTTACCATTCTCACACGATGAAGTGGTTCATGGCAAGAAGAGTATGATGCACAAGATGTGGGGAGATCGTTATAATCAATTCGCAGGCTTGCGTAATCTCTACACTTACCAAATTTGTCACCCTGGTAAGAAATTGCTTTTCATGGGTAGCGAATACGGCCAATTCCTAGAATGGAAATCTGAAGAACAGTTGGAATGGTCTAACCTAGAAGACCCAATGAATGTGAAGATGAAGTATTTTACATCTCAGCTAAACAAGTTCTACAAAGACCACCGCTGTCTGTGGGAAATTGATAACAGCTATGATGGTATTGAAATCATCGATGCGGATAATAGAGACCAGAGTGTTCTTTCCTTCATCCGTAAGGGTAAGAAGGATGATATGTTAGTCTGTATCTTTAACATGGCACCTGTTGAACGAAAAGATTTTACAATCGGACTTCCTGTTGCAGGGATTTACGAAGAGGTCTGGAATACTGAGTTAGAAGAGTGGGGAGGCGTTTGGAAAGAACATAATCAAACTGTGCAAACGCAAGAAGGGCTATGGAAAGATTATGAGCAGACCTTGACCTTTACCCTACCGGCTATGGGAGCAAGTGTTTGGAAAATCAAACGTCGCTTGAAACCTACTAAAACCGTCACAAGTAAAAACCAAAAAGGAGTAGAAAATGAAGAATGAAATGTTAGCTTTGATTCTTGCTGGTGGGCAAGGAACTCGTCTCGGTAAACTCACTCAAAGCATTGCAAAACCAGCTGTGCAATTTGGTGGGCTCTACCGTATCATTGACTTTGCTCTTTCAAACTGTGCCAACTCAGGCATCAACAATGTTGGAGTCATTACCCAGTACCAACCACTTGCTCTCAACAACCATATCGGGAATGGTTCAAGCTGGGGACTAGATGGTATCAATTCTGGTGTCTCTATTCTTCAACCTTATTCTGCAAGTGAAGGAAATCGTTGGTTTGAGGGGACTAGCCACGCTATTTACCAAAATATCGACTATATCGACAGTGTCAACCCTGAGTATGTCTTGATTCTATCTGGGGACCACATCTATAAAATGGACTATGATGATATGCTCCAGTCTCACAAAGATAATAATGCTAGTTTGACAGTCGCAGTTCTTGATGTTCCTCTTAAAGAAGCTAGCCGTTTTGGTATCATGAACACAGATGCCAATAACCGCATTGTTGAATTTGAAGAAAAACCAGCTCAACCTAAATCGACCAAAGCTTCTATGGGGATCTATATCTTTGATTGGCAACGTCTCCGCAATATGCTTGTTGCTGCTGAAAAGAGCAATGTCGATATGTCAGACTTTGGTAAGAATGTCATTCCAAATTACCTTGAGTCAGGTGAAAGTGTCTATGCCTATGAATTTAATGGTTACTGGAAAGACGTTGGTACGATTGAATCGCTTTGGGAAGCTAACATGGAATATATTTCACCAGAAAATGCCTTGGATAGCCGTAACCGTCAATGGAAGATTTACTCAAGAAACTTAATTTCACCACCAAACTTCCTCGGGGCAAATGCTCACGTGGAAGATTCCTTGGTTGTTGATGGCTGTTTCGTAGATGGAACTGTTAAACATTCTATCCTCTCAACAGGTGCGCAAGTTCGCGAAGGGGCAGAAGTAGTAGATTCAGTTATCATGAGTGGTGCAATTGTTGGTCAGGGAGCTAAAATCAAACGTGCCATTATTGGTGAAGGCGCAGTTATTTCTGATGGTGTCGAAATTGATGGAACAGAAGAAGTACAAGTTGTAGGATATGATGAAGTAGTGGGGGTAGCAACAGATGAAGATTGATAAATATTCTGCCATTTTAGGAAACACAGTTGGTTTTCATGATATGTCAACATTGACCGACCACCGTCCAGTAGCTAGTTTGCCATTTGGTGGTAAATATCGTTTGATTGACTTCCCGCTTTCAAGTCTTGCTAATGCTGGTGTCCGTAGTATTTTTGGTATTTTCCAACAAGACAATATCAGTTCAGTCTTTGACCATATCCGTTCTGGTCGTGAGTGGGGATTGTCAACTCTTCTTAGCCACTACTATCTAGGTATTTACAATACCCGTGTGGAAAGTAGTACAGTTGGAAAAGAATACTACCAACAGCTTCTTACTTATTTGAAACGTTCCGGCTCAAACCAAACAGTGTCACTTAACTGTGATGTTTTGATTAATATTGATCTGAACCAAGTATTCCACCTACACACTACAACAAAAGGTCCAATCACTGTAGTTTATAAAAAACTACCTAAAAAAGATATTTCAGAAGTAAATGCAATCTTAGAAGTGGATGAAACAGACCATGTCCGTTCTCATAAACTCTTTGATAGTAAATCATCAGATGAAGTTTACAATATGTCCACAGATATCTTTGTCGTCGATACACCTTGGTTGATTGAACGCTTAGAAGAAGAAGCTAAGAAAGAACATCCAGAGAAATTGCGTTATGTTTTACGGGATTTGGCGGTAAAAGAAGGGGCTTTTGCCTACGAGTACACAGGTTATCTGGCAAATATTCATTCTGTAGAGTCTTATTACAAAGCTAATAAAGATATGCTTGAATCTCAAAAATTCTACTCTCTCTTCTCACCAAATCAAAAGATTTATACAAAGGTCAAAAACGAAGAACCAACTTATTATGCTAATACATCTAAGGTAAGCACTTCTCAGTTTGCCTCTGGTAGTATCATTGAAGGTCAAGTGGCTAATTCTGTTTTATCACGTAATATTCATGTCCATAAGGATAGCTTGGTTAAAGATAGCATCTTATTCCCTCGTGTTGTTATTGGAGAAGGTGCTCAGGTAGAATATGCTATCTTGGACAAGGGTGTTGAAGTTGCGGATGGAGTTGTGATCCGTGGAACTGCAGAACATCCAGTCGTCGTTAAGAAAGGTGCTAAAGTAACAGAGGATATTCATTCATGAAAATTTTATTTGTAGCAGCTGAGGGTGCGCCCTTTTCAAAAACAGGTGGTTTGGGAGACGTCATTGGCGCTCTTCCTAAATCACTGGTAAAAGCGGGCCATGAAGTTGCAGTAATTTTACCCTACTATGACATGGTAGAGGCTAAATTTGGAAATCAGATTGAAGATGTTCTTCATTTTGAGGTGAGTGTTGGTTGGCGCAGACAGTATTGTGGGATTAAGAAAACAGTCTTAAACGGTGTGACCTTCTACTTTATTGACAACCAATATTATTTCTTCCGTGGTCATGTTTACGGCGATTTTGATGACGGAGAACGCTTTGCTTTCTTCCAACTAGCTGCCATTGAGGCTTTGGAAAGGATTGACTTTATTCCTGATCTTCTCCATGCTCATGACTACCATACAGCTATGATTCCTTTCTTGTTGAAGGAAAAATACCGTTGGATTCAAGCCTATGAGGGCATTAAAACTGTTTTAACCATTCATAATTTGGAATTCCAAGGACAATTTTCAGAAGGAATGTTATGGGATTTGTTTGGAGTTGGCTTTGAGCGTTATGCTGATGGTACCCTTCGCTGGAATAACTGTCTGAACTGGATGAAGGCTGGTATTCTCTATGCGGATCGTGTTTCAACCGTTTCGCCTAGCTATGCTCATGAAATTATGACTAGTCAGTTTGGATGTAACTTGGATCAGATTCTTCGAATGGAGTCTGGTAAGGTCTCTGGTATCGTAAATGGGATTGATGCTGACCTTTATAATCCTCAGACGGATGCCCTTTTAGACTATCATTTTAATCAGGAAGATTTGTCTGGGAAGGCCCAGAATAAGGCAAAATTGCAAGAAAGAGTTGGCTTACCCGTTAGGACTGATGTTCTACTGGTGGGAATTGTTTCTCGTTTGACACGTCAAAAAGGTTTTGATGTGGTGGTGGAAAGTTTGCACCATATCTTGCAAAATGATATTCAGATTGTTCTTTTGGGAACTGGAGATCCAGCCTTTGAAGGAGCTTTCTCATGGTTTGCTCAAATCTACCCAGACAAGCTATCAGCAAATATCACTTTTGATGTCAAACTAGCTCAAGAAATCTACGCTGCTTGTGACCTCTTCCTTATGCCAAGTCGTTTTGAACCATGTGGTTTGTCTCAAATGATGGCTATGCGTTACGGAACCTTGCCATTGGTCCATGAAGTTGGTGGGTTGCGAGATACCGTTAAAGCCTTTAATCCAATTGAAGGAAGCGGTACTGGCTTTAGCTTTGACAATCTATCTCCTTACTGGTTGAATTGGACTTTCCAAACAGCTTTGGACTTGTATAGAAACCATCCTGATGTTTGGAGAAGTCTACAAAAACAAGCTATGGAGTGTGATTTCTCATGGGATACAGCCTGCAAGTCATACCTTGACTTGTACCATAGTTTAGTTAATTAATAGATAAAATCGTATGATGATTTCATACGATTTTTGGGCTATTTAGAGAGGAGGAGTGATGTCTCAAGTAAAAGGATTGTGTGTTATGGATGTTGATGGAACCTTAATCCTAGAAGAAGTAATTGATCTTTTGGGTAGAGAGGTAGGTCGTGAGGAGGAAATATCTCAGATTACAAGTTGGGCAATGCGAGGAGAGATAGACTTTGAAAGCAGTTTAAGAAAAAGAGTTTCCTTGTTGGAAGGCCTTTCTATTTCGATCTTTGATAAAGTCTTCAACTCTATTCATCTATCTCCAAATGCCCAGGAATTCATTTCCATTCTCCAAAAGAATGGCATTCAAGTTGGTCTGGTGTCCGGTGGATTTACACCAATAGTTGATAGATTAGCAAAATCTCTCGGTATTGCCTATTTCTCTGCCAATCAACTTGAAGATAAAGACGGTCATCTAACAGGAAAATTAGTTGGACAAATTATCAGTCCCCAGGTCAAAAAAGAGACTCTGGAAAAATGGAGAGAGAAACTAAAACTTCCTAAAGAAAGAACGATTGCAATCGGTGACGGGGCCAATGATCTATTAATGTTGAAGTCAGCAGGACTGGGAATTGCTTTTTGTGCCAAAGAGGTACTCAAAAAAGAAATACAACATCATGTTGACAAGAGGGATTTTTTAGAAGCTCTACCTTTGATTGACTGTTTAGAATGAGGGAAAATATGAAGATTGTAATTGCACCAGATTCGTTTAAGGAAAGCTTGTCCGCTCAACAGGTGGCTGAAGCAATAAAAAGAGGCTTCCAACAATCAATAGCAGATGTAGAATGTCTTCTCTGCCCTGTTGGTGATGGTGGCGAAGGTACAGTAGATTCCATTCGACATTCTCTTGACCTTGAAGAAAAATGGATCCAAGTGACAGGACCTTTTGGACAAAAAGAAGCAATGCGCTATTTTCAAAAAAGTCAACTGGCACTATTTGAAGTTGCCGACTTGGTTGGCCTTGGAAAAATTCCGCTAGAGAAACGAAATCCACTGCAAATCCAAACTTGTGGTATTGGAGAGTTGATTCGCCACCTCATTGTTAAAGGGATTAAAGATATCTATATCGGTGTTGGTGGTACGGCCAGTAATGATGGCGGTATTGGTATTGCTACTGGTTTAGGTTATCAATTTTATGATAGGGATGGAAATGTCTTACCTGCATGCGGTCAGTCCTTACTAAACTTAGCTTCTGTTTCAACAGAAAATCGCTATGAAATTCCTGAAGATGTGCAAATTCGTATTTTAGCAGATGTCGTGAGTCCCTTATGTGGTCATCAAGGTGCGACTTACACTTTTGGCAAACAAAAAGGTTTACATCCTACTATGTTTGCAGTCGTAGATCAGGCAATCCAAGATTTTTATGAAAAAGTCTCACCTGTAACATTGCAAATTAAAGGAGCAGGAGCTGGTGGAGGCATTGCTGGTGGTTTGTGTACCTTTGCTCAGGCAAATATCGTGTCTGGAATTGATACCTGCTTGGACTTAATCAACTTTGATAAGAATGTTTCAGATGCTGATTTGGTTATCGTTGGCGAAGGTAGACTGGACAGTCAAAGCTTTGCTGGGAAAGCGCCGATAGGCGTAGCAAAAAGAACCCCTGTCGGAGTTCCTGTCATTGCTATTTGTGGTAGTATTGCTGAGGATTTACCTTCCCTACCATTTGAGAATATCCAAGCGGCTTTTTCAATTTTGGAGAAAAGTGAACCTCTAGAAGATAGTTTGAAAAATGCCAGTCTCTATTTGGAGCACACGGCTGCCAATATAGGGCATTTATTAAATATGCGTAAGATTTAGCCAAACCATTTCTTCCAGATGGATGTTTTGGCTGGTTCTTCCTTTTTATCTTCCCAAAGTTTTGCAAAAGCAAGTCGAAGATCCTTTTCTTCTACTTGTACTGGTGCATTGCTATGGATAATCAGTCCGAAAGGAGAAGAAGCATGCTCTTCAGATACAATGGTAGCTTGACTATCAGTTTCTTTAGCTTCCTTTAAGTAGAAAACTTGCTTGTCAAATTCGATATTTGGAGAAATCTTTACAAATAGTGGCTCTGCTTTTTCTTGAAGGTTTTCTAAAATAGATAAAAAACCTTTTTCTAACTGAGGGCTATTTGCTGTGTCAATATCTGCATATCCAAGGACTCTTTCTTCAAAAGTACCAAGATAACGTCTTTGCTCATCCGGATTTATTTTTGGCCCACCATGAGCTTTTTCAAGTAATTGTTTTGATAAATCTGTCATGAAAACAGTATATCATAAAAGTTAGAATAAAACAGACAAAAGAAAGCGATTACTTCATAAAGTTAAGGAAAATTTGCACAAAGATAACGTTTTTTCTTGAAAAATGAGGGCTTTTAAGGTATTATAGAGGTGTAAAAAATTTAACTCATAAGGAGAGTAAAAAATGTCAATTATTACTGATGTTTACGCTCGCGAAGTCCTAGACTCACGCGGTAACCCAACACTTGAAGTAGAAGTTTACACTGAATCAGGTGCTTTCGGACGTGGTATGGTTCCATCAGGAGCTTCTACTGGTGAACACGAAGCAGTTGAACTTCGCGACGGTGACAAATCTCGTTACGGTGGTCTTGGTACACAAAAAGCTGTTGACAACGTAAACAACATCATTGCTGAAGCTATCATCGGCTACGATGTACGTGACCAACAAGCTATCGACCGTGCTATGATCGCTCTTGACGGTACTCCTAACAAAGGTAAATTGGGTGCTAACGCAATCCTTGGTGTGTCTATCGCTGTAGCTCGTGCTGCTGCTGACTACCTTGAAATCCCACTTTACAGCTACCTTGGTGGATTCAACACTAAAGTTCTTCCAACTCCAATGATGAACATCATCAACGGTGGTTCTCACTCTGACGCTCCAATTGCTTTCCAAGAGTTCATGATCGTACCTGCTGGTGCGCCATCATTCAAAGAAGCTCTTCGTTGGGGTGCTGAAATCTTCCACGCTCTTAAGAAAATCCTTAAATCTCGTGGTCTTGAAACAGCCGTAGGTGACGAAGGTGGATTCGCTCCTCGTTTTGAAGGAACTGAAGATGGAGTTGAAACTATCCTTGCTGCTATCGAAGCTGCTGGATATGTTCCAGGTAAAGACGTATTTATCGGATTTGACTGTGCTTCATCAGAATTCTACGATAAAGAACGTAAAGTTTACGACTACACTAAATTTGAAGGTGAAGGAGCAGCTGTACGTACTGCTGCAGAACAAATCGACTACCTTGAAGAATTGGTAAACAAATACCCAATCATCACTATCGAAGATGGTATGGATGAAAACGACTGGGACGGTTGGAAAGCTCTTACTGAACGTCTTGGTGGCAAAGTTCAATTGGTTGGTGACGACTTCTTCGTAACAAATACTTCTTACCTTGAAAAAGGTATTGCAGAAGGTGCTGCTAACTCAATCCTTATCAAAGTTAACCAAATCGGTACTCTTACTGAAACATTCGACGCTATCGAAATGGCGAAAGAAGCTGGTTACACTGCCGTTGTATCACACCGTTCAGGTGAAACTGAAGATTCAACAATCGCTGACATCGCAGTTGCAACTAACGCAGGACAAATCAAGACTGGTTCACTTTCACGTACAGACCGTATCGCTAAATACAACCAATTGCTTCGCATCGAAGACCAACTTGGTGAAGTAGCAGAATACCGTGGATTGAAATCATTCTACAACCTTAAAAAATAAAATAGTTCAGTGAACTATTTTATCCCGAACCTTGAAATTCAAAAGTTCGACCGTTGATTTAACAACGTTTTTAGCCCCTCGGATTTTATCCGAAGGGCTATTTTTGTATTTAGGGGGCAAAACATTTCAAGACAGCTCATTTACTAATAAATCCGATTCAGCTAATATAATTGAAAATGATGGAAAAAAGGGTGAATTTATGATATACTTTAATGCAGGACCTTTTTAGAAATTTTGAAAGAGTATTAAAAATTTAAAATGAGAAAAATTGTTATCAATGGTGGCTTGCCTCTGCAAGGTGAGATTACCATTAGTGGCGCAAAAAATAGTGTAGTAGCTTTGATTCCAGCTATTATTTTGGCAGATGATGTGGTGACTTTGGATTGTGTTCCAGATATTTCGGATGTAGCCAGTCTTGTCGAAATTATGGAATTGATGGGAGCTACTGTTAAGCGTTATGATGATGTCTTGGAGATTGATCCAAGAGGTGTTCAAAATATTCCAATGCCTTATGGTAAAATTAACAGTCTTCGTGCATCTTACTATTTTTATGGGAGTCTCTTAGGCCGTTTTGGTGAAGCGACAGTTGGTTTACCGGGAGGATGTGATCTTGGTCCTCGTCCGATTGACCTACACCTTAAGGCTTTTGAAGCTATGGGTGCCACTGTTAGCTACGAGGGAGATAACATGAAGTTATCTGCTAAAGATACAGGACTTCATGGTGCAAGTATTTACATGGATACGGTTAGTGTTGGTGCGACGATTAATACGATGATTGCTGCAGTTAAAGCAAATGGTCGTACCATTATTGAAAATGCAGCCCGTGAGCCTGAGATTATTGATGTAGCTACTCTCTTGAATAATATGGGAGCCCATATCCGCGGTGCAGGAACTAATATCATCATTATTGATGGTGTTGAAAGATTACATGGAACCCGTCATCAGGTGATTCCAGATCGTATCGAAGCTGGAACATATATTTCTTTAGCTGCTGCAGTCGGCAAGGGGATTCGTATAAATAATGTTCTTTACGAACACCTAGAAGGATTTATTGCTAAGCTGGAAGAAATGGGAGTGAGAATGACTGTATCTGAAGACAGCATTTTTGTCGAAGAGCAGTCTAATTTGAAAGCAATCAATATTAAGACAGCTCCTTACCCAGGCTTTGCAACTGATTTGCAACAACCGATTACCCCACTTTTACTAAGAGCGAATGGTCGTGGTACAATTGTTGATACGATTTACGAAAAACGTGTAAATCATGTTTTTGAACTAGCAAAGATGGATGCGGACATTTCGACAACAAATGGTCATATTTTGTACACAGGTGGACGTGATTTGCGTGGGGCAAGTGTTAAAGCGACTGACCTACGAGCTGGGGCTGCACTAGTCATTGCTGGGCTTATGGCTGAAGGTAAAACTGAAATTACAAATATCGAGTTTATCTTACGTGGTTATTCTGATATTATTGAAAAATTACGTAATCTAGGAGCGGATATTACACTTGTTGAGGATTAAACCGTAGAGGTGTTTATGAATATTTGGACCAAATTAGCAATGTTTTCTTTTTTTGAAACGGATCGCTTGTATTTGCGTCCTTTCTTTTTTAGTGATAGTCAAGACTTCCATGAGATAGCCTCAAATCCTGAAAATTTACAATTTATTTTCCCAACTCAGGCAAGTCTGGAAGAAAGTCAATATGCATTAGCAAATTACTTTATGAAGTCCCCTTTGGGAGTGTGGGCAATTTGTGACCAGAAAAATCAACAAATGATTGGTTCTATTAAATTTGAGAAGTTAGATGAAATCAAAAAAGAAGCTGAGCTTGGCTATTTTTTGAGAAAAGATGCTTGGTCGCAAGGATTTATGACAGAGGTTGTTAGAAAAATTTGTCAGCTTTCTTTTGAGGAATTTGGCTTAAAACAATTGTCCATTATTACCCACCTCGAAAATGAAGCAAGTCAAAAGGTTGCTCTTAAAGCTGGATTTAGTTTGTTCCGTCAGTTTAAGGGAAGTGATCGCTACACAAGAAAAATGCGGGATTATCTTGAATTTCGGTGTGTAAAAGGAGAATTCAATGAGTAAGCATCAGGAAATTCTAAGCTATTTGGAGGAATTACCAGTAGGTAAAAGGGTCAGTGTTCGTAGTATTTCCAACCATCTGGGAGTCAGTGATGGAACGGCCTATCGCGCTATCAAGGAAGCTGAAAACCGTGGAATTGTGGAGACCCGTCCTAGAAGTGGAACAATCCGCGTCAAATCCCAGAAAGTTGCTATTGAAAGATTAACTTTTGCTGAAATTGCAGAAGTGACTTCTTCTGAGGTTCTGGCTGGGCAAGAAGGTTTAGAGAGAGAATTTAGTAAGTTTTCAATTGGTGCCATGACTGAACAAAATATCTTGTCTTACCTTCACGATGGGGGGCTCTTGATTGTCGGAGACCGTACCCGTATCCAACTGTTAGCACTTGAAAATGAAAATGCCGTTTTGGTTACAGGTGGGTTTCAGGTTCATGATGATGTACTTAAGCTGGCCAATCAAAAAGGAATTCCAGTTTTAAGAAGTAAGCATGACACTTTCACTGTCGCGACCATGATCAATAAAGCCTTGTCAAATGTCCAAATCAAGACTGATATTCTGACTGTTGAGAAACTTTATCGTCCGGGTCATGAGTATGGTTTTCTGAGAGAGACCGACACCGTTAAAGATTATTTGGACTTAGTTCGTAAGAATCGTAGCAGTCGTTTCCCTGTTATCAATCAACATCAGGTCGTTGTTGGGGTTGTTACTATGAGAGATGCGGGTGATAAGTCACCAAGTACCACAATTGATAAGGTCATGTCTCGTAGTCTATTTTTAGTTGGATTATCAACAAATATTGCTAATGTGAGTCAACGGATGATCGCAGAAGACTTTGAAATGGTACCGGTTGTTCGGAATAATCAAACCTTGCTTGGAGTTGTGACAAGACGAGATGTCATGGAGAAGATGAGTCGTTCTCAAGTTTCGGCTCTACCAACTTTTTCTGAGCAGATTGGTCAAAAACTCGCTTATCACCATGATGAAGTCGTCATTACAGTGGAACCCTTTATGCTTGAGAAAAACGGTGTTTTAGCTAACGGTGTATTGGCAGAGATACTGACTCATATGACCCAAGATTTAGTTGTGAATAGTGGTCGCAATCTCATCATCGAGCAAATGCTGATCTACTTTTTGCAGGCTGTTCAGATTGATGATATATTGCGCATTCAAGCACGCATTATCCACCATACTAGACGGTCAGCTATTATTGATTACGATATTTATCATGGTCATCAGATTGTTTCAAAAGCAAATGTGACTGTTAAAATTAATTAGAAACTAGGAGAAAAAATGATAACATTAAAATCAGCTCGTGAAATCGAAGCTATGGACAAGGCTGGTGATTTTCTAGCAAGTATTCATATCGGCTTACGTGATTTGATTAAGCCTGGCGTAGATATGTGGGAAGTTGAAGAGTATGTCCGACGTCGTTGTAAGGAAGAAAATTTCCTTCCGCTTCAGATTGGTGTTGACGGTGCCATGATGGACTATCCTTATGCTACCTGCTGCTCTCTTAATGATGAAGTGGCTCATGCTTTCCCTCGTCACTATATCTTGAAAGATGGTGATTTGCTCAAGGTTGACATGGTTTTGGGAGGTCCTATTGCTAAGTCTGATCTGAATGTCTCAAAATTAAACTTCAACAATGTTGAGCAAATGAAGAAATACACTCAGAGCTATTCTGGTGGTCTTGCAGACTCATGTTGGGCTTATGCTGTTGGTACACCGTCCGAAGAAGTGAAAAATCTGATGGATGTAACTAAAGAAGCCATGTATAAGGGGATTGAGCAAGCTGTTGTTGGAAATCGTATCGGTGATATCGGTGCGGCTATTCAAGAATACGCTGAAAGTCGTGGATACGGTGTGGTGCGAGATTTGGTTGGTCATGGTGTTGGCCCAACCATGCACGAAGAACCAATGGTTCCGAACTATGGTATTGCAGGTCGAGGACTCCGTCTTCGTGAAGGAATGGTCTTGACTATTGAACCAATGATCAATACAGGTGACTGGGAAATTGATACAGATATGAAGACCGGCTGGGCCCATAAGACCATTGATGGTGGCCTATCTTGCCAATATGAACACCAATTTGTCATTACTAAGGATGGTCCGGTAATCTTGACTAGCCAAGGTGAAGAAGGGACTTATTAATAGAAAGCGGAAATACTGCTGGAAATTCATTTTGTTAGAAAACCCATTAAATCTTTTCATAAAAAATGCATTGTATCAAGCTTTTAAGTGCCTGGTATAATGCGTTTTTCTGATTTTAAAAACATAATTCTTCTAAAATAGTACACTTCAGGTGAAAAAAACGACATTTTAGATTTTCTGTTCCAGAAATAGCTATCGCTATGATATAATTATTTTATGATTATTACTATTCCTATAAAAAACCAAAAAGATATTGGCACACCATCTGATTCAGTCGTTGTTCTCGGCTATTTTGATGGTATACACAAGGGGCATCAAGAATTATTTCGTGTTGCCAATAAGGCTGCGAGAAAGGACTTATTGCCTATCGTTGTTATGACCTTTAATGAATCTCCAAAGATCGCTTTAGAGTCTTATCATCCTGATCTGTTTTTACATATTTTGAACCCTGCTGAACGTGAGAGGAAACTAAAGCGTGAAGGCGTAGAAGAATTATATCTCCTTGATTTTAGTAGTCAATTTGCTAGTCTCACGGCAGAAGAATTTTTTGCAACTTATATCAAGGCTATGAATGCCAAAATTATTGTTGCAGGTTTTGACTATACATTTGGTTCTGACCAAAAAACGGCAGAAGACTTAAAGGATTACTTTGATGGAGAAGTCATTATCGTTCCACCTGTAGAAGATGAGAAAGGAAAGATTAGTTCAACTCGTATCCGTCAAGCTATTTTAGATGGAAATGTGAAAGAAGCAGGAGAACTTTTGGGGGCACCGCTTCCATCAAGAGGTATGGTGGTTCATGGCAATGCTCGTGGTCGTACGATTGGTTATCCGACAGCGAATTTGGTGCTTTTAGATCGTACTTATATGCCAGCAGATGGCGTTTATGTCGTTGATGTTGAGATTCAAAGACAGAAGTATCGTGCTATGGCTAGTGTCGGGAAAAATGTGACCTTTGATGGAGAAGAAGCACGTTTTGAAGTCAATATTTTTGATTTTAATCAAGATATTTATGGGGAAACCGTCATGGTTTATTGGCTTGATCGCATTCGAGATATGACCAAATTTGACTCAGTTGACCAATTAGTGGATCAGTTAAAGGCTGATGAAGAAGTAGCTCGAAATTGGTCTTAAGAGTTTGGGTAATTAAAAAAGAGGTTGTCTGTAACCCAAAAGATAGATGATGTAGTCTAACTTTTGAGGTCACTACAAGACCTCTTTTTATTCTTTTTCAAAGGTAAATCCTTCTCCAAGGATTTCGTGAGCTTCTGTAATAGTTATAAAGGCTTGAGGATCAATTCGATGAATCATTTCCTTCATTTTCACAATTTCATTTCTTCCGACAATACAGTAAATGATTTTTAAATCTTCTTGACTATAATAACCTTGACCTGAGATGAAAGTAACGCCTCTACCTAGGTCATCATTAATCGCCTTAGCAAGTTGGTCAGGACGTTTGGTAATAATCATAAATCCTTTACCTGCGTAGCCACCTTCGCCAATCAAATCAATGACACGCGAAACGATAAAATCAAATAAGAGCGTGTAGGAAACCAATCTCAAGTCCTTGAAGATTAGGAGAATGAGCATGAGAATACAAAAATCTAAGATAAAGAGCAGTTTTCCCATTGATATATGAGTGTACTTGTTGAGAATACGAGCTACAATATCAGTACCACCAGTTGTACCTCCAGCATTAAAGATAATTCCAAGACCAATTCCCAATAGAATCCCAGCTATAAGGGCAGTGATTAGTAAATCACCTTGAAGATCAATATGAAGGGGAATACGTTCAAAAAAGGCCAACCAGGCGGACAAGGCTAAGGTTCCTAGTAAACTAGAATAGAGGGACTTTGCTCCAAAAATCTTCCAAGCTAGGATGAAAAGGGGAATATTAATCAGCAGGTTCATGAGAGAAACAGGGATTTTAAAAAGATAAAAGGTGATGAGGGTAATACCTGTCGCCCCTCCCTCAAAGAGATGATGAGGAACTACAAAATAAGTTAGACCAAAAGCATAGATAGCAGCACCTAGTAAAATGGTTAAAATGGGATAAATTTTTTTAATCATAGGGACCTCTTTTCTTATAAGTAGATTATATCAAATTTTTAAGGAAAATTTGAATGACTCCATTAGGATTTTTAATCTTTTTTTGATATAATTAAAAGTAAGAAAACCAATCTGAATCCTAAAATAGAAAGATTGATACTATGACAAAAATTAAGATTGTAACCGATTCATCTGTTACTATTGAACCTGAACTAGTAAAACAATTAGATATCACTGTTGTTCCGTTATCTGTAATGATTGATAATGTTGTCTATTCTGATGCGGATTTGAAAGAAGAAGGTAAATTTCTTCAGTTGATGCAAGAAAGTAAAAATCTTCCGAAAACAAGTCAGCCACCTGTAGGTGTCTTTGCTGAAGTTTTTGAAGACCTATGTAAAGATGGTAGCCAGATTCTTGCTATTCATATGTCTCATGCCCTTTCTGGTACTGTAGAAGCGGCACGTCAAGGTGCTAGCTTATCTACTGCCGATGTGACAGTTATTGATAGTTCCTTCACTGACCAAGCCTTGAAATTCCAAGTTGTTGAGGCTGCAAAATTAGCGCAAGAAGGCAAGGAGTTGGAGGAAATCTTATCTCATGTAGAAGAGGTTAAAAACCACACAGAACTCTATATTGGCGTTTCAACTTTGGAAAATTTAGTAAAAGGTGGACGAATTGGCCGTGTAACTGGATTGTTGAGCTCACTTCTCAATATCCGTGTTGTCATGCAGATGAAAGACCATGAGTTGCAGCCAATCGTTAAAGGTCGTGGAGCTAAAACCTTTAAAAAATGGTTAGATGAGTTGATAACATCGCTCTCTGAACGTTCTGTAGCAGAGATTGGAATTTCATATTCTGGTAGTGCTGATTGGGCAAAAGAGATGAAAGAAAGCTTACAAGCTTATGTTGAAAAGCCTATTTCAGTTTTGGAAACGGGCTCTATTATTCAAACTCACACGGGTGAGAATGCTTGGGCTATTTTAGTACGTTACCACTCCTAAAAAAATAAATAAAATGGGAAGAAATAGCGCTTTTAACTTGACCTAAAAGGGATTTTAGGATATGATTATATTTGTTAATTAGAAATTAAATTGGAGGAATCATTAACATGGCAAACAAACAAGATTTGATCGCTAAAGTAGCAGAAGCTACAGAATTGACTAAGAAAGACTCAGCAGCAGCAGTTGAAGCTGTATTCGCAGCAGTAACTGAGTACCTTGCAGCTGGTGAAAAAGTTCAATTGATCGGTTTTGGTAACTTTGAAGTTCGTGAGCGTGCTGCACGTAAAGGTCGCAACCCACAAACTGGTAAAGAAATCAAAATTGCAGCTTCTAAAGTTCCAGCATTCAAAGCTGGTAAAGCTCTTAAAGACGCTGTTAAATAATCAACCTTCCAAATGCCTACTGTATCAAGCTTTCTAGCTTGGGCAGTAGGCTTTTTTGTGTATAGGGGGCAAAAAAGGGGCTAGAATCTGAATGAACTAGTACCTGAAAAAATCTTTCAAATACAAGCTAATTCAATTTTCGTAGCAGAAATCATACAAATAAAATTGATTATAGTAAAATAGGATTAGAATTATTAAGAAAGTTGGTTCTTTATTGGAAACGATAGTATTTTCAACCTCCGTTTTTTTAGCAGGGATCTTGTCCTTCTTTTCCCCTTGCATTTTCCCTCTGTTACCTGTCTATACTGGTATCTTATTGGATGATCAGGAAAGTGCAAAAAGTTTTTCCTTGTTTGGGAAAAAGGTTCTTTGGTCAGGCTTGATTCGAACACTTTGCTTTATTGCAGGCATTTCACTCATTTTCTTTATTTTAGGCTTCGGTGCTGGTTACTTTGGTAACATTCTCTATGCCAATTGGTTTCGTTACACCATGGGAACAATTATTATCATTTTAGGCCTTCACCAGATGGAAATTTTTCATTTTAAGAAATTAGAGGTTCAAAAAAGCTTTACTTTTAAGAAATCGGAAGCCAATCGTTATTGGTCGGCCTTTTTACTCGGTATTACCTTTAGCTTTGGTTGGACGCCTTGTATTGGTCCTGTTTTGAGTTCTGTTTTAGCGCTTGCGGCTTCTGGAGGAAATGGCGCTTGGCAAGGAGCGATCTATACCTTGATTTACACTCTGGGGATGGCAATTCCTTTCTTGCTTTTGGCTCTAGCTTCAGGTGTAGTAATGCCTTATTTTAGTAAAATTAAACGTCATATGATGCTACTGAAGAAAATTGGTGGTTTCCTCATTATTTTAATGGGAATTTTGTTACTATTAGGACAAGTAAATGTTCTAGCTGGAATTTTTGAATAAAGGAGAAAAAGATGAAAAAAGTAATGTTTGCTGCCTTAAGCCTCTTGTCATTAGTCGTATTGATAGCCTGTGGTGAGGAAGAGACTAAAAAGACTCAAGCTCCACAACAATCCCCAAAACAACAGCAACAAACGACTGTACAACAAATTGCTGTTGGAAAAGATGCGCCAGACTTCACCTTACAATCTATGGATGGTAAAGAAGTTAAGTTATCTGATTATAAGGGGAAAAAAGTCTACTTGAAGTTTTGGGCTTCATGGTGTGGTCCATGTAAGAAAAGTATGCCTGAGTTGATGGAATTAGCGGCGAAACCAGATCGAGATTTTGAAATTCTTAGTGTCGTTGCGCCAGGTCTTCAAGGGGAAAAAACAGTAGAAGAATTTCCAAAATGGTTCCAGGAACAAGGATATAAGGATATACCAGTTCTCTACGATACCAAGGGTAGCACTTTCCAAGCTTATCAAATCCGAAGTATTCCTACAGAATATTTGATTGATAGCCAAGGCAAGATTGGAAAAATCCAGTTTGGTGCAATAAGAAATGCAGATGCAGAAGCAGCCTTTAAAGAAATGAACTAGAATCGATAAAAATCTGATTACAATATGTAGTCAGATTTTTTTAGAAAAATATTTTATAAATATTCACAAATCTCCCATATTTATGGTAAAATAGAATCATCATTTTATTTTGGAGTCAAAGATGAATATATTTAGAACAAAGAATGTTAGTTTGGATAAAACAGAGATGCACAGGCATTTGAAGTTATGGGATTTGATTTTGTTGGGTATCGGAGCCATGGTAGGGACGGGCGTCTTTACAATTACAGGTACTGCAGCTGCAACGCTTGCTGGTCCAGCCCTAGTGATTTCAATTGTCATTTCTGCCTTGTGTGTGGGATTATCAGCCCTCTTTTTTGCAGAATTTGCTTCTCGAGTACCCGCTACAGGTGGTGCTTACAGCTATCTCTATGCTATCTTAGGAGAATTCCCTGCCTGGTTGGCTGGCTGGTTAACCATGATGGAGTTCATGACAGCCATATCTGGTGTGGCTTCGGGATGGGCAGCTTATTTTAAAGGGTTACTGTCTCAATACGGAATAGCCCTTCCTCAGGCTTTAAATGGTACCTTTAATCCTCAAGCAGGGACATTTGTTGATTTATTGCCTATTCTTGTTTTGGTCTTGGTGACCTCGCTTGTTCTACTCAATGCTAAAGCAGCATTACGCTTTAATTCAATTTTAGTTATTTTGAAATTTTCCGCTTTAGCTCTCTTTGTTTTAGTAGGAATTTGGCATATCAAGCTTGATAATTGGAGCAATTTCGCTCCTTATGGTTTTGGTCAAATTTATGGTGCTAGTACTGGTATTATGGCTGGTGCGTCCTTAATGTTCTTTGGATTTTTAGGCTTCGAATCCATCTCTATGGCTGTAGATGAAGTCAAGACTCCTCAAAAAAATATTCCGAGAGGGATTGTCTTATCACTTTCAATCGTAACCATTCTTTATGCCTTGGTGACTCTTGTCTTGACTGGTGTGGTTTACTATAGTCATCTAAATGTCGACGATGCCGTTGCTTTTGCTCTTCGCAGTGTTGGGATTAGTTGGGCAGCCAACTATGTGTCATTAGTGGCTATCTTGACCTTGATTACAGTTTGTATTTCGATGACCTATGCCCTATCACGTATGATTTACAGTTTAGCGCGTGACGGCTTGATACCTGCTGCCTTTAAAGAACTGACCAAAACAAGCAAGGTACCAAAAAATGCTACTATCTTGACAGGTCTAGCTTCAGCAGTAGCAGCAGGAATGTTCCCTCTTGCTAGTATCGCAGCCTTCTTAAATATTTGTACCTTGGCTTACTTGATCATGCTGGCTTATGGTCTGATTCGCTTACGGAAAGAAAAAGGAATGCCCAAAGCGGGCGAGTTTAAAACACCATTGGTACCTCTGTTACCAATTTTATCAATCATCATTTGTTTATCCTTTATGTTACAGTATAATATGGAAACTTGGGTTGCTTTCCTAGTTGCATTGTTAGTAGGAAGTATGATTTACTTCACTTATGGTTATAAGCATTCTACCTTAGAAGAATAAAGTGAGAATCTGTTGAGTTGTTGAAACTCAGCAGATTTTTATATGTGAAAGAAATTTCAAATTTTTTCTAAAAATAGCTTGACAGATTAAATTTTTAGGAGTAAACTGTTTACCAGTTAATTAAATAGTTAAGGAGTTATCTATGAAGAAAAAAAGTTTATTTTTAGTATTGTTAAGTGTCTTTCTTTTGTGTTTAGGTGCTTGTGGTCAAAAGGAAAGCCAGACAGGGAAAGGGATGAAAATTGTGACCAGTTTCTATCCTATCTACGCTATGGTAAAGGAAGTATCTGGTGACTTGAATGATGTTCGGATGATCCAGTCAAGTAGCGGCATTCACTCTTTTGAACCTTCAGCGAATGATATCGCAGCCATCTATGATGCAGACGTATTTGTTTACCATTCGCATACACTTGAATCTTGGGCAGGAAGTCTGAATCCCAATCTAAAAAAATCCAAAGTTAAGGTTTTAGAGGCTTCTGAAGGAATGACTTTAGACCGCGTTCCTGGGCTAGAAGATGTGGAAGCAGGGGATGGAGTTGATGAAAAAACGCTTTATGACCCTCACACTTGGCTAGATCCTGAAAAAGCTGGAGAAGAAGCCCAAATTATTGCTGATAAACTTTCAGAGGTTGATAGTGAGCATAAAGAGACTTATCAGAAAAATGCGCAAGCCTTTATCAAAAAAGCTCAAGAATTGACTAAGAAATTCCAGCCTAGATTTGAAAAAGCGAGTCAGAAAACCTTTGTAACACAACATACAGCCTTTTCTTATCTAGCGAAGCGATTTGGACTCAATCAACTTGGAATCGCTGGTATCTCTCCTGAACAGGAACCAAGTCCAAGACAACTAACAGAAATTCAGGAATTTGTGAAAACCTATAAGGTTAAAACGATTTTTACAGAAAGTAATGCTTCTTCAAAAGTAGCTGAAACTCTTGTCAAATCAACAGGTGTGGATCTTAAAACTCTGAATCCTTTAGAGGCAGACCCACAAAATGACAAGACCTACCTAGAAAACCTTGAAGAAAATATGAGTGTATTAGCTGAAGAATTAAAGTGAGGCAAATATGAAAATCAATAAAAAATATCTAGCGGGTTCAGTGGCAGTTCTTGCCCTAAGTGTTTGTTCCTATGAACTTGGTCGTTACCAAGCTGGTCAAGTTAAGAAAGATTCTAATCGAGTAGCTTATATAGATGGTGATCAGGCTGGTCAAAAAGCAGAGAACTTGACACCAGATGAAGTCAGTAAGAGAGAGGGAATCAACGCCGAACAAATTGTTATCAAGATTACGGATCAAGGTTATGTGACCTCTCATGGAGATCATTATCATTACTATAATGGCAAGGTTCCTTTTGACGCTATCATCAGTGAAGAACTGCTGATGAAAGATCCGAATTATCAGTTGAAGGATTCAGACATTGTCAATGAAATCAAGGGTGGTTATGTGATTAAGGTAGACGGGAAATACTATGTTTACCTCAAGGATGCCGCCCATGCGGACAATATTCGTACAAAAGAAGAGATTAAACGTCAGAAGCAGGAACATAGTAGTAATCACGGGGGTGCTTCTAATGATCAGGCAGTAGTTGCAGCCAGAGCTCAAGGCCGTTATACAACGGATGATGGTTATATCTTTAATGCCTCTGATATCATTGAGGATACGGGTGATGCCTATATCGTTCCTCATGGCAATCACTTCCACTATATTCCGAAGAGTGATTTGTCTGCCAGCGAATTAGCTGCTGCCCAAGCCTTCTTATCTGGAAAAGGTGATCAATTAAGTACAGTTGAATATCGTTCAAGCAGAGCTGAAACAAGATCTAGTGTGAGAACAAGTCAATATGAGTCTCCTCAAAATCCTGCAGCAGCTCCTGAGAGTCAAAATGAGGATTTGGATAGTCTCCTCCAAGAATTGTACGCTTTGCCACTTAGCCAACGTCATGTGGAGTCTGATGGATTAGTATTTGACCCAGCACAGATTACAAAACGTACTGCCAATGGTGTGGCAGTTCCTCACGGAGATCATTTCCATTTCATTCCTTATTCGCAAATGTCTGCTTTGGAAGAAAAATTGGCTCGAAATCTACCAATTGGAGGTCAGCCAGTTCAAAGTCATTCTAATAATACGAAACCAAGCAGTCCTGAGAGAACAAGTTCAACACCAAGTTCAACCATTAAACCAAACTTTAATCTCAATACGCCGGCACCGAATCGAGGAACTGGAGGAGCTTATACAACGGATGATGGGTATGTCTTTAGTCCGACAGATGTGATTGAAGATACAGGTGACGCTTTTGTTGTACCGCATGGAAATCATTTCCACTATATTCCTAAGAGTGATTTGTCAGCAGGAGAATTGGCTGCTGCTCAAGCCTATTGGAATGGGAAGCAGGGCTCACATTCTGCCACAAGCTCAAGTAAACCAAGTAGTGATAATGCTAAACCAGCCCAACCAAGTTTGACAGAGACTCCAAACCTGACTGTCACACCAACATATCATCAAAATCATGGGGAAGACATTTCAACACTTTTAAGTGAATTGTATGCCAAACCTTTGTCAGAACGCCATGTGGAATCGGATGGCTTAGTCTTTGATCCGGTACAAATCATCAAACGTACAGCTAATGGTGTTGCAGTGCCTCACGGAGACCATTATCACTTTATCCCTTATTCACAAATGTCACCTTTGGAAGAAAAATTGGCTCGTATGGTAGCTGTCAAGGGACAAAATGGCAGTGTTTTGCCAAGCGTCACTCCACTGAAGCCAGCGCCTACTACCAAACCTCAAGCGCCAGCGGAAAATAAACCGACTGAATTTGATGTCAACCAGGTTGTTAGAAAAGTTGGCGACGGATATATTATAGAGGATAAGGGCGTTAGTCGTTATGTTCTAGCTAAAGATTTGGCCAAGGATAAGATTGATGCTATTGAAAATCTCTTGTCTAAGAAAACTCAAGAGACGCATGCCCTAGTTGCGAAGAAAGAAAATGTCGCTCCTCGTGATCAAGAATTTTATGATAAAGCATATAATTTATTGGCTGAGGCTCATAAAGCCTTGTCTGAAAATAAGGGTCGTACTTATGATTTCCAAGCCTTAGACAAATTAGCAGAACGTTTGAATGATGAATCGACTAATAAAGGAAAATTGGTAGATGATTTATTAGCTTTCCTAGCACCAATTACTCATCCAGAGCGACTTGGTAAACCAAATTCTCAAATTGCTTATACAGACGATGAAATTAAATTAGCGAAATTAGCAGGTAAGTATACTACAGAAGATGGATATATCTTTGACATTCGTGATATTAGCAGTGATGAGGGAGATGCTTATGTAACTCCGCATATGACCCATAGTCATTGGATTAAGAAAGAGAGCTTGTCTGAAGCTGAAAGAGTGGCAGCCCAGGCTTATGCTAAAGAGAAAGGTTTGACACCTCCTCCAACAGAGAATCAGGGTTCAGGAAATACTGAGGTTAAAGGAGTAGAAGCAATCTATAATAAAGTGAAAGCAGCTAAGAAGGTTCCACTTGATCATATTCCTTACAATCTACAACATACTGTTGAAGTTAAAAATGGTAGCTTAATTATACCTCATTACGACCATTACCATAACATTAAATTTGGTTGGTTTGACGAAGGACTCTATGAAGCACCTAAGGGTTATAGCCTTGAGGATCTCTTTGCGACTGTAAAATATTATGTTGAACATCCTGAAGAACGTCCTCACTCAGATAATGGTTGGGGAAATGCCAGCGACCATGTTCGTAAAAATAAGGCAGACAAAGACAGTAAACTTGATGAAGATAAGAAACATGATGAAGTAAGTGAACCAACTCGCCCTGAATCTGATGAAAAAGAGAATCACGCAGGTTTAAATCCTTCAGCAGATAATCTTTATAAACCAAGCACTGATACGGAAGAGACAGAGGAAGAAGCTGAAGATACTACAGATGAGGCTAAAGTTCCTCAAGTAGAGACTGAAAAAGTAGAAGCCAAACTCAAAGAAGTAGAAGCTCTACTTGATACAGTAACCGATGCTAGTTTGAAAGACAATGTGGCAGAGAGTCTAGCTGGTTTACGAAATAATTTGAACCTCCAAACTATGGATAATAATGGTATCATGGCAGAAGCAGAGAAACTACTTGCTTTGTTAAAAGGTAGTGAGTCAGTTACGACGAAACCAGAAGCATAAGTTTATCCTATTAAATCAAAATGATGTAAGAGTCAGTAGCAATACTGGCTTTTATTTTTTAAAATGTAATAAAAATCTTGACAGATAAGCTTAAAAAAGGTAAACTATTTACTGGTTAATTAATTGGTTAAATAACCAGTTTAGGAAAAACTGTTTAACCGAGAAAAGAAGTTAAGAAAAAGCTTCATCATTTATTGAAATGAGGGATTTATGAAATTCAGTAAAAAATATATAGCAGCTGGATCAGCTGTTATCGTGTCTTTGAGTCTATGTGCTTATGCATTAAATCAGCATCGCTCGCAGGAAAATAAGGACAATAATCGGGTCTCTTATGTGGATGGTAGTCAGTCAAGTCAGAAAACTGAAAATCTGACACCAGACCAGGTTAGCCAAAAAGAAGGAATTCAGGCTGAACAAATTGTTATCAAGATCACAGATCAGGGCTATGTGACTTCACACGGTGACCACTATCATTACTATAATGGGAAAGTTCCCTATGATGCCCTCTTTAGTGAAGAACTCTTGATGAAAGATCCAAACTACCAACTTAAAGAAACTGATATTGTCAATGAAGTTAAAGGTGGTTATATCATCAAGGTTGATGGTAAATATTATGTTTATCTGAAAGATTTAGCTCATGCTGATAATGTTCGAACCAAGGATGAAATCAACCGTCAAAAACAAGAACACATCAAAGATAATGAGAAGGTTAGCTCAGATGTTGCTGTAGCAAGATCTCAGGGACGCTATACGACAGATGATGGTTATGTCTTTAACCCAGCTGATATTATCGAAGATACTGGTGATGCTTATATTGTTCCTCACGGTGGTCACTATCATTATATTCCAAAAAGTGATTTATCTGCTAGTGAGTTGGCAGCAGCAAAAGCTCATCTAGCGGGCAAAAATACGCAACCGAGTCAGTTAAGTAATTCTTCAACAGCTAGTGATAATAATACTCAATCTTCAGTACAAGGATCAACTAGCAAGCCAGAAAGCAAAGTTGAAAATCTCCAAAGTCTATTGAAAGAACTCTATGATTCACCTAGCGACCAACGTTACAGTGAATCAGATGGCCTGGTCTTTGACCCTGCTAAGATTGTCAGTCGTACGGCAAATGGAGTTGCGATTCCGCACGGCGACCATTATCACTTTATTCCTTACAGCAAGCTCTCTGCTTTAGAAGAAAAGATTGCCAGAATGGTGCCTATCGGTGGAACTGGTTCTACAGTTTCTACAAATGAAAAACCTCATGAAGTAGTGTCTAGTCTAGGAAGTTTTCCAAGTAATCCATCTACATTGAATCATACTTCATTGACTTCTAATAAGGGAATTTCTGCAACATCTGATGGTTATATCTTTAATCCAAAAGATATCGTTGAAGAAACAGCTACAGCCTATATCGTCAGACACGGTGATCATTTCCATTACATTCCAAAATCGAGCCAAATTGGACATCCGACTCTTCCAAGCAATGGTCTAACAACACCTTCGCCATCTCTTTCAGTCAATCCTGGTGTTTCACATGAGGAACACGAAGAAGGTGGACACGGCTTTGATGCCAATCGTATTATTGCTGAAGATGAAGCAGGATTTATCATGAGTCACGGAGACCATAATCATTACTTCTTCAAGAAGGACTTGACTGCTGATCAAATCAAGGCAGCGCAAGACCACTTGAAAGGGGCAAATACAGCAACACCAAATCCAGCTCATGATGACGATCACGATGAAGATCATCATGGCCACAAACATGATGAAGACCATGATCACGGTTTTGATGCCGATCGTGTCATCAGTGAGGATGAACAAGGCTTTGTCATGAGTCACGGCGACCACAATCATTACTTCTTCAAGAAGGATTTGACAGCTGAGCAAATTAAGGCAGCAAAAGACCATTTAAAAACACATCATGATGCAGAACCTGTAAAACCTCTTGCTAAAACGGTAGAGTCTTTTTCAAGAGATGCTAGCGATGAAGAAAAGATTGCTTACATTTCTAAGACCTACGGCGTTCCACTTGAAGCTATTAGAATTTCAAACGGATTCTTTGTCTTTGGAAACCCAGACCAAGCCTACGATCCAACTCATATCCATCCATATGCTGTTCGTAAAGAACACGTTCGGATTCCTCTTCAAACTGGAAATCCAGAACTTGATTTCTTAAATGAACTCTATACTACTGCCTTACGTGATGGTGTATCTCCATATAGCTTGCAGGTAGAAAATGGCAGTTTTGTGATTCCTCATGGTGACCACAATCACTACATCAAGGTTCAAACTAAGGGCTATGAAGTAGCTTTGAAAAATAAAATTCCAGCTCTCCAATCCAACTATCAACCTGGAGCTTTTGATGAGAAGGAAGTTTTGGCAAAAGTAGATCAACTTCTAGCTGATAGCAGGAGTATCTATAAAGACAAGCCTATCGAACAAAGACAGATTGAGTTAGCTTTAGGTCAGTTTACTGAAAATATGAAAAAACTGGCAACTAACTCTACAGCAGGTTATCTTGCGACACTGGATCTCTTTGATAAGCAATATATCCATATTGATGAAAGTGTTAAACCTGTTGAAACAAGCGCTCTAGATAAGAAATATCAGGCCTTGATTGATAAAATCAATACACTGGATACAGACTCTTATGGCCTTCCTAAGAAAGATCTTCTTGTTCGTCTTCAAGAAGCTAAGTTAGCAAAAGATGAGGCTGCTTTAGCAGCGGTTGAATCACAACTTCAAGCCTTGCAAGACTTTAATGATCGAACAGGTGTTACAACTGTAGAATACATCAAGTATTTCTACGAACACGTAAACGACGGTCGTTTAAATGATGAACTTCGAAACAAAGTGGCTCAGTTGACTTGGACCTTGTATCAATCTCAATCTTTCCTTAAGGCAGCAGAATTGAACAGATTATTCCCAAGCATCTATCAGGCAAAACAAGAAGTGGAAGAAGCTTTGAAAGCTCAACCAACTACTGCTAAATCGACTCAGACAGTTCTAGATACTGAAAAAGTAGATAACCAAACTGCCAAGACAGCTATTTATGGCTTCTTGAAAGAATTGTACGGAGACTTTATGCCTGAAGAACATGTCAATCATGTTAACAAGGAGCAAGTAGAAAGTCTCTTGAACAAGGCAAATCAACTCTTGGAACAAATCCAAGAAGAAGGTATCAGACAATCCTTGGCAGAAGAAGTAGAAAATCTCAAAGCTGCTACAAATAAGGCTGATGCAGATTTGGATGAAGTAAACAGTCAGGTAAAAGATGTCTTGACTCGTATCGCTAGCGCCCTTCAACAAGAGAAGGAAAATGCAGAGCAAGATCCTCAGACACTTGTACTTTATCAAAAACTCTACGATATTCTCATGTCGCTTCACGCATATTTAGAAAACAATAAGGGTTCTGATGAAGACTTTGATAAGGTGGATGCATTACTAGATCAACTTTCTGCTAAGAGTAAAGATAAAGCTGCTTTACTTGAATTGACAAAAACTATCCTAGTCTTGAATCAAGAAATCAAGTCAAAAGCTAGCGCAAGTGAAGAAGCAACTCCAGCAACAAATGCTGAAGCAAATACTAATAAGACCAGTCCCGAAACTGAAGCTTCAACAGCTGCAGAATCAAATAGTGAAACTGCAAGCGATGAAAACAAAGCAAGCAACACAAGAGATTCTAAACCTGCTGAATCATCTTCAGAAAAGGAAACAACAGAATCTACAACAAGTATTGGAAATCAAGAAAAACCAGCAGAATAAAAAGAAAGGCGAAGTAGCTAAGCTACCTCGTCTTTTTATTCTTTATAAGCTACGATACCAATGATGGTATCAACTGCACGTTCCATAGTCTGAAGGCTGACGTATTCAAAACGTCCATGCATATTTTCTCCACCCGCAAAGATATTAGGAGTTGGGATTCCCATAAAGGAAATCTTAGAGCCGTCTGTCCCTCCACGGATTGGTTCGATTATAGGAGTGATACCCAGATCTTCCATAACGGCTTTAGCAATGGTAATTGGAGTCATATCTTTTTCAATGACTTCTTTCATATTGTAGTACTGGTCTGTCAAGTTTAGGCTGACACGGTCGCTACCAAGTTCTTGATTCATCTTATCAGCGATAGACTGCATAGCTGCTTTACGAGCTTCAAAGGCATCTTTTTCAAAATCACGAATGATGTAGCTTGCACGCGCCTCCTCGACACTACCTGTCACATCCATAAGATGGTAGAAGCCTTGGTAACCCTCTGTCAGTTCAGGACGGTCAGTTTCAGGGAGTTGATTATGGAAATCAATTGCTAATTGCAGAGCATTTACCATCTGTCCCTTTGCAGTACCAGGGTGGACATTACGTCCTTGGAAATGCAATTCAGCCCCAGCTGCTGAGAAAGTTTCGTACTGAAGTTCTCCTAGTGGGCCTCCATCAACAGTATAGGCAAAATCCACATCGAAATCTTCTGCATCAAATTTATTGGCACCAACACCGATTTCTTCATCTGGACCAAAACCAACACGAATCTCACAGTGCTTGATTTCAGGATGGGCAGTCAGATATTCAATAGCAGTCATAATTTCAGCAATCCCTGACTTGTCATCAGCACCTAGTAAGGTTGTTCCATCGGTTGTGATGAGCGTTTGTCCTGGATATTTCTCTAGACTCTTAAAGTCAGCTGGATCGAGTTTGAAACCAGAATTTCCAAGTTCAATCACACCACCATCGTAGTTTTCAATTACCTGTGGCTTGACTCCTTCGGCATTAAAATCAGCAGTATCCATGTGGGAGATGAAGCCAATCTTACGTGTTAAAGATGGATCATTGGCTGGCAAGGTTCCAATTGCAAAACCATTTGGTAGATAATAAACATTTTGTAATCCAACACGTTTCATTTCAGGGATAAGAACATTGGTTGCGAAGTCAACCTGACTCTGTGTACTTGGAGTAGTAGTAGAGTGTTCATCAGAGCGCGTGTTGACCTTAACGTAGGTCAAGAAGCGGTCCAAGAGATTGGGGTAAGTCATAAAAAACTCCTTTTGAATTCATTTTTTCCATTGTATCATAGAAAGAAAAGAAAAACAAAAGACAGAAGTTAGAGAAATTCGCTATGTTGGCGTTTACTTATTAATGGATAAATGATAAAATAAACTTGATAAAAATATCACAAGGAAGCGATTATGAAAAAAGCAATTTTAATGATGACTTTCGGTTCGCCAGAAGAGATTACCTTTGAAGGTGTGGCTGATTTTTTCACAAATATTCGTCGTGGAGTGAGACCTCAAGACCACGAGATTCAAACTCTCTATGATAATTATGTACTAATTGGAGGCACACCTCTGCAAAAAATTACCCGAGAAGAGGTTGCCTTGGTAGAAGCTAGGCTGGGGAATGAGTATAGTGTCTATTTTGCCAATAAATTTTCCAAACCTTTTATTCCAGATGTGATTGGTCAGATGGAAGAAGATGGAATCGAGCAGTGTATTTGCTTGATTTTGGAGCCCCATTATTCTTTTTATTCTGTCATGGGATACGAGAAATTTTTAGAAAGCAAACAAATTCAATTTTTGGTTATTAAGGATTGGTATCAAGAAGAAGCGCTCTTAAACTATTGGGCTGATGAAATTGCTAAGATTTTAAAAGCAGAAGTAAAGCAGGATAGCTTTAAAGTCATCTTTTCAGCCCATAGTGTGCCCATTTTTGCCTTGGATTTTGGCGATCCTTATATCGATCAAATTTTTGAAAATAGCAAGTTAGTCGCTGAAAAACTAGGTTTGAGTTCTGAGCAATATACTAACACTTGGCAAAGTGAGAGTGATATCGGGATTCCATGGATTAAGCCAGATGTATTAGTGTACCTCAGAGAACAGACAGAACATCCAGAGCATTATATTTTTGTACCAATCAGCTTTATCAGTGAGCACATTGAAGTCTTGTTTGATAATGATGTGGAATGCTATGAGTTATGTCAGGAATTAGGGGTGAACTACCATCGTCCACCAATGCCAAATACAGATTCTCGCTTGATTGATGCCTTGGTCAATACCGTCAGAGCTAATGAGAACAAAGAGTTTAAGGAATTTCTCCCAGAAGAAGAAACCTTTGATGAGTTAGTTCCGTCAGATGAGACGAAAAATATCTTGGCCGAATCACAAGATTTACAAATGCCTGAATTTGTGAAAAAACTGATTGAGAAAAAAGGTCGTGAAAATGTTAAGATGCCATATCTTATCAAAAAAATGCTTGAGAAAGCAGGCAAGTTACCGAAAGAGTAAAGAAAAAGGATTTAGCTTTACGCTATATCCTTTTAATTGTTTATTTTTTCTCAAGAAGAGCTTTGATTTCTTGAAGTACTTCCAATTCAGTTGGACCAGCAGGAGCTTCTTCAGCTTCTTCTTTCTTAGTGAGGCTTTGAGCTTTTTCAATACCTTTGATAACGAAGAAGAGAACAGTACCGATAACTAGGAAGTTGATAACAGCGCTCAAGAAGCTACCATAACCAACACCATTCCATGAAAGTTCAGCGATACGCTCAACTTTAGCAGCTTTCAAAGCTGGGTTCAAAATAAGTGGAGTGATGATGTCGTTAACAAGTGATGTAACGATTGCACCAAAAGCAGAGGCAATGATCACACCGACAGCAAGGTCAACAACATTACCACGAAGCAAAAATGCTTTAAGATCTTTTAACATTTTCATAATTTCCTTTCAAAGATTTTTTACACTTAATTATATATTAATTAAGAAGTTCTGGCAAGCTATATGCTTAAATTTTTTCTTATTTTTTTAAAAATAAATACCTTACTAAAAATGTAATTGAGGATAATTATCAAAAATTGTGAAATAACTGTTTCAATACTATTCACCTTGTCAATATTATTATTTACAAATTGTCCGATAATATTAGGAAACTGTGTTACAAATAGAAAAGTTAAAATCAAATCTAAAAGAAAAGTAGAAAGGCGTGCTAGAGTAAATTTCATTAAACGGATTGACCAATTTTTCCTAGCTTGCTTGAATACAATTGTATCGTTTGTAATAAATGCAAACAGAATTCCGATAATATTTGCGAATCCAGTAGCAAGGAGTTCTCTATGAGTTAGTTGATAAATGACTAATCTGGATAGGATAGAAACAAGAGTAGTGGCTATTCCAAAAAAGAGATAGAGTAAAAGCTCATTTTTCACGAGACTTTGAATACGTTTTTTCATGTTTTTAGTATAGCATAAAGCAGGCTATTGTGCTATACTAGTAAGGTTGAATAAAGCAACCCTTGGTGCTTAGCTTCTTTCACCAAGCATATTACACGCGGACAACCGCCAAAGGAGAAAAGATGAAAAAATTAACTATTCGTGATGTTGCAGATATTGCAATCGTTGCTGCTATTTATGTCGTTTTGACTGTCACACCACCCCTAAATGCCATTAGCTACGGTGCTTATCAGTTCCGTATTTCAGAAATGATGAACTTTATGGCTTTTTACAATCCCAAGTACATCATCGGAGTTACCATTGGCTGTATGATTGCTAATTTCTTTAGCTTCGGACTGCTAGATGTTTTTGTTGGTGGTGGATCAACCTTGGTATTCCTCAGTCTAGGTGTTTGGCTTTTTGCAAAATACAGCAAGGATTATCTCTTTAACGGATTGATTCGAAAAGATCATTTCTTCTTTTCAATCCTATTTTCAATTTCCATGTTCACCATCGCTGCCGAGTTGAATATCGTAGCGCAATTACCATTTTTCCTTACTTGGTTTACAACAGGAATTGGTGAATTTGCCTCATTAATTGTTGGAGCGATTATTATCGGTAAAATTGGTCGTCGAATCGATTTAAGCAAATAGAAGAAGATAAGCTAGGCAACTCTGACCTGGCTTTTTCTTATGCAAAATTTCTAAGGAAACTTGACAAGTTTTTCTAACTATAGTATACTTTTTAAGTAAGCTGATTTAGCTCAGTTGGCAGAGCGCATCCATGGTAAGGATGAGGTCGCCGGTTCAATCCCGGCAATTAGCATGAAATAGACAGAAAAGCCCTTGATTTACAAGGGTTTTTGTTATGTCTGCATCAAATGTTTCAAAGATATTTCTATTCAGCTGTGTAAATGAAACTAATACTCAATGAAAATCAAAGAGATAACTAGGAAGCTAGCCGCAGGTTGCTCAAAGCACTGCTTTGAGGTTGTAGATAAGACTGACGAAGTCAGCTCAAAACATGTTTTTGAGGTTGTAGATGAAACTGACGAAGTCAGTAACTATACATACGGTAAGGCGACTCTGACGAAGTTTGAAGAGATTTTCGAAGAGTATAAAGAGTTTCGTCTGTTGACAAAAGTGATTCTCTTTAGTAGAATAGTAGATGCGATGAGTCGATAGGTAGTCTTCGGACTACTATTGAGCATAAGGAGGTCATAACGCAGGAGCGGACCTTGATGAGTTGTGTGAACCTGCTCATCACATGAAGATGCCTCTTAGTCCCTAGTCAAACGACTGGGGATTTTTATTTTCCAAAAAATGATGAAAAAGCTTTGCAATTCATGGAAAAAGTAGTATAATACTTCTATTATAGAAATTTTTAGAAAATTCCGAAAGAGGTTATTTATGGGATATACAGTTGCTGTAGTCGGCGCGACAGGTGCTGTCGGTGCTCAGATGATAAAAATGTTGGAAGAATCAACACTTCCAATCGATAAAATTCGTTTACTTGCTTCTGCACGTTCAGCAGGCAAGACTTTGAAATTTAAAGATCAAGATATTACGATTGAAGAAACGACTGAAACAGCTTTTGAAGGAGTTGATATTGCTCTCTTTTCAGCAGGTGGTTCTACATCAGCTAAGTATGCACCATACGCAGTGAAGGCTGGCGCGGTAGTAGTAGATAATACATCTTACTTCCGCCAAAATCCAGATGTTCCTTTGGTTGTTCCAGAGGTCAATGCTCACGCACTTGATGCTCACAATGGTATCATTGCCTGCCCTAACTGTTCAACTATCCAAATGATGGTGGCTCTTGAGCCAGTTCGCCAAAAATGGGGATTGGACCGTATCATTGTTTCAACTTACCAAGCAGTTTCAGGTGCTGGTATGGGAGCAATTCTTGAGACACAACGTGAACTTCGTGAAGTTTTAAATGATGGAGTGAAACCACGTGATTTGCATGCGGAAATCTTGCCTTCAGGTGGTGACAAGAAACACTATCCTATCGCCTTCAACGCTCTTCCACAAATTGATGTCTTCACTGATAATGATTACACTTACGAAGAGATGAAGATGACTAAAGAAACGAAAAAAATCATGGAAGATGATAGTATTGCAGTATCTGCAACATGCGTCCGTATTCCTGTTTTGTCAGCCCACTCTGAGTCAGTTTACATCGAAACAAAAGAAGTGGCTCCAATCGAAGAAGTGAAAGCAGCTATCGCAGCCTTCCCAGGTGCTGTTCTTGAAGATGATGTGGCTCATCAAATCTATCCTCAAGCCATCAATGCAGTGGGTTCACGTGATACCTTTGTTGGTCGTATCCGTAAAGACTTGGATGCAGAAAAAGGAATTCACATGTGGGTTGTTTCAGATAACCTTCTCAAAGGTGCTGCTTGGAACTCAGTTCAGATTGCAGAAACTCTTCATGAACGTGGCTTGGTTCGTCCAACAGCTGAATTGAAATTTGAATTAAAATAGTCATATTGTTTAGGAGTTCAGATGAACTCCTTCTTTGAAATAGAGAGGTGTTTCTCATGTCTTATCAAGATTTAAAAGAGTGTAAAATCATCACAGCCTTCATTACCCCTTTCCACGAGGATGGTTCTATCAACTTTGATGCTATTCCAGCCTTGATTGAGCATTTGTTGGCTCACCATACGGATGGAATTCTTCTCGCAGGGACCACTGCTGAGAGTCCAACATTGACTCACGATGAAGAGTTGGAACTATTTGCGGCTGTACAAAAGATTGTCAATGGACGCGTTCCTTTGATTGCGGGTGTGGGTACCAATGATACGCGTGACTCTATCGAGTTTGTCAAAGAAGTAGCAGAATTTGGTGGTTTCGCAGCTGGGCTTGCTATTGTACCTTACTACAACAAACCTTCTCAAGAAGGAATGTATCAGCACTTTAAGGCCATTGCAGATGCTTCTGACCTACCAATTATTATCTATAACATTCCAGGTCGTGTGGTTGTCGAATTGACTCCAGAAACCATGCTTCGTTTGGCTGACCATCCAAATATTATCGGTGTCAAAGAATGTACGAGCTTGGCTAATATGGCTTACTTGATTGAGCACAAGCCTGAAGAATTCTTGATTTATACAGGTGAGGATGGAGATGCTTTCCATGCCATGAACCTTGGTGCGGACGGGGTTATTTCTGTTGCCTCTCATACAAATGGGGATGAGATGCACGAGATGTTTACTGCCATTTCAGAAAGCGATATGAAGAAAGCTGCAGCTATTCAGCGCAAATTCATTCCTAAGGTTAATGCTCTCTTCTCTTACCCAAGTCCTGCTCCAGTCAAGGCCGTTCTTAACTATATGGGATTTGAAGCTGGACCGACTCGTCTACCTCTTGTTCCAGCACCAGAAGAAGATGCCAAACGCATTATCAAGGTTGTCGTAGATGGCGACTACGAAGCAACTAAGGCAACTGTAACAGGTGTCCTTAGACCAGATTACTAAGAAAGATTAGAAAATCCATGACCGAATGAACGATCATGGATTTCTTATTTTCCTAAACAGAATTGGCTAAAAAGTTGAGTGATGAGTTCATCTGGAGCAGCATCTCCAGTGATTTCTCCGAGAATTTCCCAAGTACGGGTCAAATCTACTTGAAGCAAGTCAACTGGCATACCCAGTTCAAGACCTTGGTTAACAGCTTGTAGGCTTTCAACTGCTTTTTCAATCAGGGAAATGTGACGAGCGTTGGATAGGTAGGTAGCATCTTGCTCAACCAAACCAGCATTTTCAAAGAAGAGGTCATTAATGCGTTCTTCAATCTTATCGATATTTTGGTTTTTAAGGACTGAAATGCGGATGACATCTTCTGGAAGTTCCTCGGTTTCGATGGCCTCAGGTAGGTCTGTTTTATTAAGTAGAATAATGCGATTAGTCTCCTGACTAATTTCTAGGAGTTGGCGGTCTTGGGCGGTTAGTGGTTCACTGGCATTTAGCACCAGTAGAACCAAGTCGGCTTCCTTAAGGGCTTTTTTTGAACGCTCAACACCGATTTGTTCAACGATATCATCCGTTTCACGAATACCGGCTGTATCAATCAGTTTGAGAGGAACACCATTAATGTTGACGTATTCTTCAATGACATCACGTGTCGTACCAGCAATATCTGTGACGATAGCCTTGTCTTCACGCAAGAGGTTGTTGAGAAGGCTTGATTTCCCAACGTTGGGACGACCGATAATGGCAGTGGAAATTCCTTCACGAAGGATTTTACCGCGACGGGCTGTTCTAAGAAGATTGGTTAGTAATTGCTCAAACTCCTTAGTCTTCTCTCGGACAACAGCAGTAGTGGCTTCTTCAACATCGTCATACTCAGGATAGTCGATATTGACCTCAACTTGGGCAAGTGTATTAAGGATTTCTTGGCGAGTATTGTTAATGAGGTCAGAAAGGGAACCATCTAGCTGTTTGACTGCGATATTCATGGCCTTGTCTGTCTTGGCACGGATGATGTCCATCACTGCCTCAGCCTGAGTCAAGTCAACACGTCCATTTAGGAAGGCACGTTTGGTAAATTCACCAGGCTCAGCCAACCGAGCTCCTTCACGGATAGCAAGTTGGAGAATTTCATTGGTCACCGCAATTCCACCGTGGGTGTTGATCTCGATAATATCCTCACGAGTGAAGGTTTTTGGAGATTTCATAGCCCCAACCATAACTTCGTCCATGACTTTACCAGTCAGCGGATCAACAATGTGACCGTAGTTGAGAGTGTGGCTGGCAACCTTGCTCAAGTCTTTTCCTTTGAAAATCTTTTGCGCAATAGCAAAACTGTCTGTCCCGCTCAGGCGGACTATACCAATAGCCCCTTCACCTAGTGGAGTAGAGATAGCAGCGATGGTATCAAATTCACGTGTAATCATAATATTTCCTTTAACTTAATAGCTCTTTTCTTGGAAATTTTTCCAAGTATCCTTTCAAATTGTAACAAATTTAGGCTGTTTCTTCAATGAATGCTACTTGGAGATTGAAAAAGCCTAAGCATTTCTGCTTAAGCTAGCTTATTTGGTGCGCATTTCCCCTTGTGGGAAGTAAGTTCCTTCAGGCATGTCGTTGATGATGACATGTACAGCAGACTGAGGTGCTCCTGTGTTGCGAACAACAGCTTCTGTTACTTCCTTAGCTAGAGCTTTCTTTTGCTCGAGCGTGCGTCCTTCAAATAAATCGATGCGTACAAATGGCATAATAGCTTCCTCCACTAGTTTTTGATTTCTTCTATTTTACCACATTTTGCCGTTTAAAGCTTAAGAAAATTATGATATACTAGAATGTAGCAAAAATTTAGAAATGGACGTGAAGCAAGAAACATGGCACAGTTGTATTATCGTTATGGGACCATGAACTCTGGTAAGACGATTGAGATTCTCAAGGTGGCCTATAACTACGAGGAGCAGGGAAAAGGTGTTGTGATTATGACCTCGGCTCTGGATACGCGTGACGGTGTTGGCTATGTCTCGAGTCGGATTGGAATGAAGCGATCAGCTATTGCGATTGAGGAAACGACGGATATCTTCGGTTATATCCGAAATCTATCAGAAAAACCTTACTGTGTGCTGGTCGATGAGGCTCAGTTTCTCAAGCGTCACCATGTTTACGACTTAGCTCGTGTTGTGGACGAGTTAGACATACCCGTCATGGCTTTTGGTTTGAAAAATGACTTTCGGAATGAATTGTTTGAAGGTTCCAAATATCTCTTGCTTTTAGCAGACAAGATTGATGAGATTAAGACCATCTGTCAGTATTGTAAGAAAAAGGCGACTATGGTTTTGCGTACGCAGGACGGTTTGCCTGTTTATGATGGAGAACAGATCCAGATTGGTGGTAATGAAACCTATATCTCAGTTTGCCGTAAACATTATTTTGCCCCTGAAATCAATAAGGAGAATGAAGAAAAATGAACATCTATGATCAACTACAAGCTGTAGAAGACCGTTATGAAGAATTAGGAGAATTGCTGAGTGACCCAGATGTAGTATCTGACACTAAGCGTTTCATGGAGCTTTCAAAGGAGGAAGCTTCAACTCGTGATACGGTAACAGCCTACCGTGAGTATAAGCAAGTCCTTCAAAACATCGTCGATGCTGAAGAGATGATTAAGGAATCAGGTGGAGATGCTGACTTGGAAGAAATGGCCAAGCAAGAACTCAAAGATGCCAAGGCTGAAAAAGAAGAATACGAAGAAAAACTAAAAATCTTGCTCCTTCCTAAAGACCCAAACGATGACAAGAATATCATCCTTGAAATCCGTGGCGCTGCTGGTGGAGACGAAGCAGCACTTTTCGCTGGTGACCTCCTAACCATGTACCAAAAGTATGCGGAAGCCCAAGGTTGGCGCTTTGAAGTTATGGAAGCCTCTATGAATGGTGTAGGTGGTTTCAAAGAAGTGGTTGCCATGGTTTCAGGTCAGTCAGTTTACTCTAAACTCAAGTACGAATCAGGTGCCCACCGTGTGCAACGTGTTCCTGTGACAGAAAGCCAAGGTCGTGTCCATACATCAACTGCCACAGTTCTTGTCATGCCTGAAGTCGAAGAAGTAGAATACGATATTGATCCAAAAGACCTTCGTGTTGACATCTATCACGCATCTGGTGCTGGTGGACAGAACGTCAATAAGGTTGCGACTGCCGTTCGTATTGTACACTTACCAACCAATATCAAGGTTGAGATGCAGGAAGAACGTACCCAGCAGAAAAACCGTGAGAAGGCCATGAAAATCATCCGTGCACGCGTTGCTGACCACTTTGCTCAGATTGCACAAGATGAACAAGACGCTGAGCGTAAGTCAACAATCGGTACTGGTGACCGTTCAGAACGAATTCGTACTTATAACTTCCCACAAAACCGTGTCACAGACCACCGTATCGGCTTAACTCTCCAAAAACTAGATACCATCTTGTCTGGTAAATTGGATGAAGTTGTGGACGCCTTGGTACTTTATGACCAAACACAAAAATTAGAAGAATTAAATAATTAATGAAATTAGCTCAATTATTTTCAGATTTTGAAGAAGAATTGATAAGACAAGGAGAGGAAGCAGAAAGCCTCTCTTTTGTCTATCGTAGCCTGAAAAACCTCACTTTTACAGACTTTGTTTTTGCCCTCCAGCAAGAGGTAACAGAGGAAGAAAAACAATTTGTAGAGGAAATTTACCAGCAGTTAGCAGCTCATAAACCAGCCCAGTACATTATCGGTCATGCAGATTTCTTTGGAATGCAGTTAAAAGTTGATGAGCGGGTTCTGATTCCTCGTCCAGAGACTGAGGAGTTGGTGGAACTTATCCTGAATGAAAATCCTGAGAAGAATCTTATGGTCCTAGATATCGGAACAGGTAGTGGAGCTATTGCTCTCGCCTTAGCAAAAAACAGACCAGCTTGGTCGGTGACGGCAGCAGATATTTCCCAAGAGGCCCTTGACCTTGCATCCGAGAACGCTAGAAATCAAAAATTTAATATATTTTTTAAAAAATCGGATTGTTTTGCAGAAATTTCTGAAAAATATGATATAATTGTATCCAATCCACCCTATATCTCTCGTGAAGATGAGTCAGAGGTAGGCTTGAATGTTTTGCATTCAGAACCTCACCTAGCCCTCTTTGCAGACGAGGATGGCCTAGCTATTTACCGTAGAATTGCGGAAGATGCAAAGGACTATCTCAAAGATGGTGGTAAGATTTACCTTGAAATTGGATACAAGCAAGGTCAAAGTGTTCCTGAACTTTTTAGGAAACATCTTCCTGAAAAAAGAGTACGAACGCTCAAGGACCAGTTTGGTCAAGATAGGATGGTTGTAATTGATGATGGACAGGATTAGACAAGAGTTGGTAAATGGTGGAGCGGTCGTTTTGCCTACTGAGACAGTTTACGGTCTCTTTGCCAAGGCTCTAGACGAAAAAGCAGTTGATCATGTATACCAGCTCAAACGTCGTCCTAGAGATAAGGCACTCAATCTCAATATCGCCTCTCTAGAGGACATCTTGAATTTTTCAAAGAATCAGCCAACTTATCTACAAAAACTTGTAGAGACCTTTTTACCAGGTCCTTTGACCCTTATTCTTGAAGCAAATGACAGAGTTCCCTATTGGGTCAATTCTGGTCTTGCAACTGTTGGATTTCGGATGCCGAGTCATCCCATTACCCTTGATTTGATTCGAGAGACAGGTCCCTTGATTGGGCCGTCTGCCAATATTTCAGGTCAGGCAAGTGGAGTGACTTTTCAGGAAATACTGCAGGAATTTAATCAAGATGTTCTAGGTTTGGAAGACGATGCTTTTCTAACTGGACAGGATTCAACTATTTTGGATCTGTCTGGAGACAAGGTGAAAATCTTGCGCCAAGGGACCATTAGGCGAGAAGATATTCTTGCTCGGTTACCAGAGATTTCTTTTGAGGAGGAATGAGATGCTAAGAGATTTGCAAGAAACAGATGTGAAAGCTATATGTGACATCAACCAAGAGGCTTTGGGCTATTCTTTTAGTCTAGAGGACACGGCTAGTCAACTAGCTAGACTATCTCAGGATTCCCATCATTTCCTACTTGGCTATGAGGATGCAGCTAGTCATGTCTTACTTGGTTATGTCCACGCTGAGGTCTATGAATCACTTTATTCTAAAGCAGGATTTAATATTTTAGCTTTAGCAGTTTCACCTCAAGCGCAAGGTCAAGGTATTGGTAAAAGATTATTACAAGGGTTGGAACACGAAGCCAAAAGACGTGGTTATGGGTTTATCCGCTTAAATTCTGCCGATCATCGTCTGGGTGCTCATGCATTTTATGAAAAAGTTGGTTATACTTGTGATAAAGTGCAGAAACGATTTATTCGCATCTTTTAGTTTATTTTCTTATTGTAAAACAAACTAAAGGACTAGTCACACTATAAAGGAGAAGACCTATGATTTTTGACAAAGATGATTTTAAAGCATACGATGCTGATCTCTGGAATGCTATTGCCAAAGAAGAAGAACGCCAACAAAACAACATTGAGTTGATTGCTTCGGAAAACGTAGTTTCCAAGGCTGTTATGGCAGCTCAAGGGTCTATCTTGACGAATAAATATGCCGAAGGCTACCCGGGCCGCCGTTACTATGGTGGAACTGATGTGGTAGATGTGGTAGAAACTCTAGCCATTGAACGTGCAAAAGAAATTTTCGGTGCTAAATTCGCCAACGTCCAACCTCACTCAGGAAGCCAAGCCAACTGTGCTGCTTACATGGCCTTGATTGAGCCAGGTGATACCGTTATGGGGATGGATTTGGCTGCAGGTGGACACTTGACTCACGGAGCTCCTGTCAGCTTCTCAGGTCAAACTTATAACTTTGTGTCTTATAGTGTGGACCCTGAAACAGAACTCTTGGACTTTGATGCTATCTTGAAACAAGCTCAAGAAGTAAAACCAAAATTGATTGTAGCAGGTGCTTCAGCCTATTCTCAAATTATCGACTTCTCAAAATTCCGTGAAATTGCGGATGCTGTTGGGGCGAAGCTCATGGTAGACATGGCTCATATCGCTGGTTTGGTTGCTGCTGGTCTTCACCCAAGTCCAGTACCATACGCTCATATCACTACAACAACGACCCACAAAACCCTTCGTGGACCACGTGGTGGTTTGATTTTGACCAATGATGAAAACTTAGCTAAGAAAATTAACTCAGCTATTTTCCCAGGTATTCAGGGTGGTCCTTTGGAGCATGTTGTTGCAGCTAAGGCAGTTTCCTTCAAAGAAGTTTTGGATCCAGCCTTCAAGGAATATGCTGCCAATGTTATCAAGAACAGCAAGACTATGGCGGATGTCTTCTTACAAGATACTGATTTTCGTATCATTTCTGGAGGAACTGAAAACCACCTCTTCCTAGTGGATGTGACTAAGGTTGTAGAAAACGGCAAAGTTGCTCAAAACTTGCTGGATGAGGTCAATATTACCCTAAATAAAAACTCAATCCCTTACGAAAGCTTGTCACCATTCAAGACAAGTGGGATTCGTATTGGAGCAGCAGCCATTACTGCACGTGGATTTGGTGAAGAAGAAAGTCGCAAAGTGGCTGAACTCATCATTAAAACCCTTAAAAATGCAGAAAATGAGGCTGTCTTAGAAGAAGTGAGAAGTGCAGTCAAAGAATTGACAGATGCCTTCCCATTATACGAGGACTAATACTTTTATGGACATTTATATTAAGAAAGCTATTATCCATCAGTTCAGTCCGGATGATACCGAGCTGTTTCTAGCGGATAAGTTTCTCAATATCACTCCAAAAATCGAAGAATACCTGCGTAAAAAAATTGAACGTGTGTATTCAGATGAAGCAAAGACTGGGATTTTCGAAGAAGAAAATCCCTTCTTCAATCACATCACAGACGATTTGTTGGAGACATCAGTAACGATGGCTAATCTCTGGAAAGAAGAGTTTAGTATTTCTGAAAATCTCAAGACCAATGACTTGATTTTTGTGCAATTTTCTAAAGAAGGTGTAGAACATTTTGCTTTCTTACGAATTGCCCTGCGGGAGACCTTGACCCACCTCGGAGGAGAAGTTGATAATCCAATCAAGTTGACTCAGAATAACTTGCCTGGATTTGGAACAGGAGCTGATGAGGCCTTGGTGGTCAATCTTCAGAGTCGCAAGTACCATCTGATTGAAAAACGAATCAAGTACAACGGGACTTTTTTGAACTATTTTTCAGATAATCTTCTTGCTGTCGCTCCTAAAATTTCTCCTAAGAAATCCATCAAGGAACTGGAAAAAACAGCCCAGAGAATTGCTGAATCTTTTAATACAGATGATTTTCAATTTCAATCTAAGGTCAAATCAGCCATTTTCAACAACCTAGAAGAAAACAATGAATTGTCACCAGAAAAATTGGCCAACGACCTTTTTGACAACAATTTGACGGCTCGATTAAGCTTTATTGATCAAGTTAAAGATGCTGTACCAGAACCTGTACAGTTTGATGAAATCGATGCCAGTCGTCAGCTTAAAAAATTTGAAAACCAAAAACTCTCCTTGTCAAATGGAATTGAACTCATCGTTCCCAATAATGTCTATCAAGACGCCGAGTCTGTCGAGTTTATCCAAAACGACAATGGAACCTACTCTATCTTAATCAAAAATATCGAGGATATCCAAAGTAAATAATGTTTAAACGAATTCGAAGAGTGCTTGTACTAGCAGTCTTCCTTTTTGCTGGATATAAAGCTTACCGCGTTCACCAAGATGTCAAGCAAGTCATGACCTATCAACCCATGGTGCGAGAAATCTTGAGTGAAAAAGACACCCCAGCAAACGAAGAGCTTGTGCTCGCTATGATTTATACTGAAACAAAAGGAAAAGAAGGCGATGTTATGCAGTCTAGTGAGTCTGCAAGTGGTTCCACCAACACTATCAATGATAATGCCTCTAGCATTCGGCAAGGCGTTCAAACTCTGACAGATAATCTCTATCTGGCGCAGAAGAAGGGTGTTGATGTCTGGACGGCTGTTCAAGCCTATAATTTTGGACCTGCCTATATCGATTTTATCGCCCAAAATGGTAAGGAAAACACCCTAGCACTGGCAAAACAGTACTCTCGTGATACTGTTGCTCCCTTGCTTGGCAATACCACTGGAAAGACTTATAGTTATATTCACCCCATTTCCATTTTTCACGGTTCTGAACTCTATGTAAATGGTGGAAACTATTATTATTCTAGACAGGTGCAACTCAACCTTTACATCATCAAAACTTTCACTCTCTTTTCGACATCTGGCTAGTCCAGGTGTTTTTGTTATAAGTTTTCTTTAAGATAGATATATTACTCTAGAAAGGTAAAGGAGGAAATTCCCTATGAGAAAGAAACTCTTTCTGACCAGTGCTGCGGTCTTGTGGGCAGTAACAGCTATGAATAGCGTCCATGCAGCAACAGATGTTCAAAAAGTCATCGATGAAACCTATGTTCAACCTGAATATGTCCTAGGTTCATCCCTATCTGAAGACCAAAAAAATCAAACCCTAAAGAAACTTGGCTACAATGCCTCAACAGATACCAAAGAACTCAAGACCATGACACCTGATGTCTATTCTAAAATCATGAATGTGGCCAATGACTCTAGTTTACAATTGTATTCATCAGCCAAGATTCAAAAACTAGGTGACAAGTCGCCACTTGAGGTCAAGATTGAAACACCAGAAAACATCACGAAGGTGACTCAGGATATGTACCGCAATGCAGCAGTAACTTTAGGTGTTGAACACGCCCAAATCACTGTAGCAGCTCCTATTCCAGTTACAGGTGAGAGTGCTTTAGCAGGGATCTATTATTCGCTAGAAGCTAATGGAGCTAAGGTGCCGCAAGCCAATAAAGACTTGGCTCAAGAAGAGTTGAAGGCTTTGTCAGATATCAATGCTGAAAACAAGGACAAGTCAGGCTATGATGCTAATAAATTAAATGTTGCCCTAGCTGATATCAAGTCAGGACTAGCCAAAGCTAAAGAAAGCAAGGGAAATCTGACAGAAGAAGATGTCCGCAAAATCGTTGAAGATACCTTGAAAAATTACAAACTCGATCAGGTTATAACAGGAAACCAGATCAATATCATCATCAATTTTGCTTTGAATCTCTCAAAGAGTGATATCCTCAGCAATGCAGACTTCACTAAAACCCTGAATGACCTGAAACAAAGCATCGTATCACAAGCTGGAGACAGTTTTAAAAATATCAACCTTAACTTTGATGCGGATAAGGCACTAGAGGACGGTGGGAACTTCTTAAGCTCCCTTTGGCAGGCCATTGTCAACTTCTTCAAGAGTTTTGGTTCTTAAGAAATTTCATGGTATAATAGATGGTAACCGTAACGTTGCCGTCTTTTTTGTCGGCCAATAGAAAGAGAAGAGAATGTTAAAGAAAAATGATATTGTAGAAGTTGAAATTGTTGACTTGACCCATGAAGGGGCAGGAGTTGCCAAGGTAGGTGGTTTGGTCTTTTTTGTAGAGAATGCTTTACCGAGTGAAAAAATCCTCATGCGTGTCCTCAAAGTCAATAAAAAGATTGGCTTTGGGAAGGTTGAAGAATACCTTGTCCAATCACCACACCGTAATCAAGATCTAGATTTGGCTTACCTGCGTTCAGGAATCGCTGATTTAGGGCATCTTGCCTATCCAGAACAGCTCAAGTTTAAAACCAAGCAAGTCAAGGATAGTCTATACAAGATTGCTGGAATTGCAGATGTAGAGGTTGCTGATACTTTGGGTATGGAAAATCCAGTCAAGTATCGCAACAAAGCACAGGTCCCTGTTCGTCGAGTCAATGGTGTCTTGGAAACAGGATTTTTCCGTAAGAATTCCCATGTTCTCATGCCTCTAGAAGATTTCTTTATCCAAGATCCTGTGATTGATGAGGTAGTTGTAGCCCTACGCGACTTGCTCCGCCGTTATGATTTGAAACCTTATGATGAAAAGGAACAAGCTGGATTGATTCGGAATCTTGTGGTGCGTCGTGGACACTATTCAGGACAAATCATGGTTATTTTGGTGACAACTCGTCCTAAAATTTTCCGAGTGGAGCAATTGATTGAACAACTAATCAAGCAATTCCCAGAGATTGTGTCTGTTATGCAAAATATCAACGACCAGAACACCAATGCAATTTTTGGTAAAGACTGGCGTACCCTTTATGGACAAGACTTTATCACTGACCAGATGTTGGGAAATGACTACCAAATCGCTGGACCCGCTTTTTACCAGGTCAATACTGAAATGGCTGAAAAACTCTATCAAACAGCCATTGACTTTGCGGAATTAAAAGAAGATGACGTGGTTATTGATGCCTATTCTGGTATTGGGACGATTGGTCTTTCTGTTGCGAAACATGTCAAAGAGGTTTATGGTGTTGAAGTCATTCCAGAAGCGGTTGAGAATAGCAAGAAGAATGCCCAACTGAACAATATTTCAAACGCCAACTATGTCTGTGATACAGCTGAAAATGCAATGAAGAATTGGCTTAAAGATGGAATTCAACCAAGTCTTATCCTAGTAGACCCACCGAGAAAAGGACTCACAGAAAGCTTTATCAAGGCAAGTAGCCAAACAGGTGCTGACCGCATCGCTTATATCTCATGTAATGTCGCAACTATGGCGCGTGATATCAAACTCTATCAAGAATTGGGATATAAATTGAAGAAAGTCCAGCCAGTGGATCTATTTCCTCAGACGCATCATGTGGAGGCGGTATCACTGCTTGTACGAGTTGAAGCATCAGCGAGGTAAAAGTAGATGTTCAGCCAATGCGACGAGGTAGGACCAAAGGTCGATAAGGTGTGTTCTGGGTATAGGACTCTTTAAAGTAAGTAGGAAATATGATGAGATGATACAGAGAGCCTGAATTGGTCAGGTGACGTGCTTATTTACATTAGACTGATAATGAAAATGGAGAGATTATCGATGGTTATATTGGAATTGTACCAAAATGATTATTCTAAAGATTTAGTTGCGTTTGATTCCATAGAAGATGGGAAAGCCTTTGTAGCTCAAATCCCGGGATACACTCTGGAAACAGAAGATGGTTTTGAAGTGGAGTATTTTAATCCTAAAAACATACCGGATTATATGGAAATTATTTTTAACGGGAATATTGTTCCTTTATCTAAATTTATGTTCGGTCCTGAGGAAAATGTAGACATTATTTGGAAAGAGATTTCAAATTTATCCCTCAAAAACGATAGAGTGATCGAAGGATATTCAAAAATCGATGCATATGTTGTTAACAACGATGAAGTTAAAGCCTATGTCGAAGCGAGAGAAGTGAACTATCGCCAGGCAAAAGACTTTCTAGAAGGCAGTGGATATGAAGTAGACAGAAGCTTTTTCGGAAGTGAAGACGGCGAAGCGATTCTCTACAGAAAAAAAGGGAGCGAAGATTGGCATTTCTTGTGTCACTTAGACCCAATGTTTGTAGAGATTGAAGATGTAGAAGGATATGTTAAAGAAGAGATGGGAGAGATTCAATAGTCAACCAAAGTTCCTTGTGAGTATGTACCTTTGCTAGTAAAAGCGTCAAAACGTTGTAACGAAAGAGATTATGAAAATCTTTGAAGTTAAGACTTTTTCTTGTGTGTCTGAAAAGTCTGTGACTTGTATTCCTTAGTCACCTTATTTACAATTACCTAAATTCTATAGTTAATAAAAATTGAGAGGTTTGTATGTGGACTCAACGTAAACAGTATTTAACCCAATTTATCGAAATTTCGGACTATTTGAAAAAACACGGTTTCTTTCACGATTTTTTAATTGGATCATTCTCTTATGATAGTCAGGAAAAATCCATTTTGTTAACCATTGAGGAAGATTTTACTACAACTAATAATACCAATTCGCCTTCCCTTATTTGGGATTTAAAGTGTAAGGGAGTGCATGATTTCTTAATGGAAGATATGGATGGCCTTTCCAAGTGGTGGATCTCTGAAATACTGATGGACGACGATGATATTCAGTTTCAACTCGTCAATGGATATTTTTCATTTAAAATGGAATCTGTATCTTTAGGTATTCCTCAGGAAATAAATCAAAATTCTGTCCCTAAAGTTTCTTCTTTACATATTGACTACCTTATTCAAGAGTTTAGAGCGGGTATGAATGTTGATGAAACTTCATTTTCTTTTGAGAAGGATAATCAGGATTTTATATGCTATATTGGTTATTCAGAAAATGAGCTCTTGCCATATTGGGCGGGTCTATGTGACTTACCTGATGGTAGAAGATTTCGAACAGCTGATGAACTTTTTGAAGCAAGGATTTATGATGGTAAATCGCTAAAAGAGAGGTGGGATGAAGTTACTATTTATAGTATCAATTCTTTGCCACTTGATGATTGGTTGAGTTGTTAGCCACATTCCGTTGAGACAACTGTTTATGAACCAGAGGATGATTACGCTCTGTATGTTAATGGTGTTAAACTTGAGGGTTTTATTGATGAAGATTCTATATGTAAGACATGTGGTGCTAATCAATGTTATTTGGACGATTATGATGAATATTTTTGCCCCTATTGTAATTTATGGATGTATAAAGATTTTTGGGATAGTGATGAAACACACTATTTTAAAAAAAGACCCCTAGAACCAGAGTTGTTATGGAAACCAAGTAAAGAATTGAATTTTTGTAATGTTCGATTCTTTCCGAATGACAAAGAATATGTGTATTATTGTCCTGATGAGTCAATAGAGAAATTTGATTGGATAGAAGTTCCTGTTGGGAACAAATCTCATTTAAAAGAAGCACAAGTTACTGAAGTTTTCAAGAGACAAGCCAATAAACCGCCATTTCCTCTTGAAAAAATAAAAAAAGTAGAACGAAAACTATCTACTATAAACAAAAAAATTTTAGAAACTCAAAATAGTCTATTAAGTGAAGGAGTTATCTGCGATTTATCAGAAGCTAAAAATATAGTAAACTCAAAGCAAGCTTATGATATCCTAAAAACGCCAATCGGAAACTTTTGGTTAGAGCTTAATGGTTCCCCCATAAAAATTTCCATTGGCGCACATTATCCAAATAATGATGAAGAATACTATGTGGAAGCTTCTTATTACATAAAACCTCTCAATCCAGATTTTGAAAAGTTTAAATCGTTGACAATCTGCTCAGATATTGATTTAAGAAGTTCAAGATTAATAGATAATTTAGGTGGTGAGCATAAAGAGGGTTATAATTGGCAAGTCTATAATATTGATTTAGGTATTGTGGCTCATCCATATTCTTATCTAGAACAGGAAGTCTCTGAAACTCCCGTTGGACTTCCATATTATGTAGAATGGATTGAAAAATATAAAGAACTCTATGGATTTACAGTTGCTTGGAAGTATTTTGTATCTGATGACGATTTGTCAGTTTGGTTTAATACATAAAATTTTCATATAATTTTAATAGATAAATTAGGAGTAATTTAGCATTATATCTAAAAGTAAAATTTATTCCACTAAAAGTTGATTGACGACTTTTAAACAATTTATCCTAGCATAGTTAGGAATGGAGAGATAAGATGATATGGACTAAGGAATATTTTTCTAAAATTGAATTTATTATTCATTGTGGTTGTGAAATTTTTGGTTATTTTGAGTGTAATCTGATGAACTCTGAACTATCCTACCAAGAGTGTGGGAATACTGGAATGATCGTTTTTGAACATAGTCAGAAACTATCCGAAAAAGCCTTATCTAAACTTATGAAATATACGCTACTTATTGATTTTGAGAAATATAGAAAGGGGAATAATTCAAATAAGAATGATAAAGTTATTGGTTATAGAGATGCCTTTTCGATAACTTTCAAGGGCTATAGTCAAGATGGACAAGCTTTATTGATATATAATATGGACTATGTTTACAAGGATTGGTACAATAGACCCGTTGATAGCTTATATAGTTTTATAAGCGATACCTATTTTTCAGATTTTCAAAATAATAGATGTTTTATTGCTCAAGGGCTGATGGCTGGTGTACTTCCGTTTTAGGTATAATAGGAAGATGTAGTACATAATGGAATCAAAAAAGTTATTTAATTATAATTTGATTAGATGAATACCTATAAATTATAAAAAATTCGTTAATAGATAATTTAAAAACTATAGTTGATGGTCAAATTCCCGATATCTTACAAGGAGGAAACGGATGCTAGGAGCAATAGTTGGAGATATTGTAGGTTCAGTTTACTAATGGAACAATATCAAAACGAAGATTTTTCTTTATTTCGTGAGGATTGTTTTTTTACGGATGATATGGTAAGTCCGAATCGCTGAGTGTGTGATTGTGATCTGGTGTCCTAAGTATGAAAAATGGCAAACAGTAAAGTACTCTTTTAAGGTGAAAACCTAAACTGGTTTTAAGGAGGTGTTATATTGATAGAGAGCAGACCTGAGTTTGATAAAATCGTATCATTTGATGAGTTTAATAAATATTATTGGTATCGTGATGAACTTTCACAACTATGTAAGTCATTAGGATTAGAATATAGAGGTACTAAACAAGAACTCAATCATATTATTGAGCAGTACTTTCAGGGGAATTTTATTAAAAAATCATCAATAAAAAATAAAAAGAAACGAGTAGAAGTCGTTACCTTGGACACACCCTTGCTTGAATGTGGATTCTCCTTTAATGCACACTTTAGAGAATATTTCTCAACTTTAACAGATGTTTCGCCATTTAAATTTACTGCTGATATGGCTACAGCTTGGAGAAAAGTAAAAAGAGAAAATGATTTGAGTTTTACAATCCAAGATATGCTAAAAGTCTATTATGGAAATTCAGATTATGCCAAGTATGATCATTCGGTTTGTCAATGGAATCAATTTTTAAAGGATTTCTGTGTAGACGAAAATAGTCGTAACTACTCAAACAAGTTAAAAGTAGCTTCTATTCTTTGGAAAGAAGTTAGAAATTCAAAAGCTGAAAAAATTTATTCAAAGAATCTTTTGACTGAATATGCTGATAAAATAAAAGAGTATGGGAAGTAGAAAAATCAGTCTAAACCAATAGTTCACGAGGAGGAATCTTATGCTAGGAGCAATTATCGGAGATATTATCGGTTCTGTTTACGAATGGAACAATATCAAAACGAAGGACTTTCCTTTATTTCGGAAGGATTGCTTTTTTACAGATGACACGGTTATGACCTGTGCTGTTGCAGAGGCGATTATGAATGGGGGACAAAAAGACGACTTCATTGATGCTATGAAGAAATATGGTAGAATGTATCCTGATGCTGATTATGGTGCTCGGTTTAATGCATGGCTAAACAGCGATAACCGTGAGCCTTATAATAGCTTTGGGAATGGTTCGGCTATGCGTGTTTCTCCATGTGCTTGGACAATGGACTGTGGTTTTTGTGCGAGAACCGGAATGTGGCCATCATCTAGGGAATTTGCGAGTCTTTCTGCAGAGGTAACTCATAATCATCCAGAAGGTATCAAAGGTGCAATGGCTACAGCTGATGCTATCTTTCTGTGTCGTTATTACTTTGGAGGTTATTGCGGAGATTATGAGCAACCAATCAATGACAATCCTACAGAGTGTAAAAGACGGATTAAGGATTATATTGAGCAGGAATACGGCTACAATCTATCTCAAACTTTAGATGAAATCCGCCCTACATACCGTTTCAATGAAACGTGCCAGGATACCGTACCACAGGCCATTATTGCATTTCTAGAAAGTAGAGACTTCGAAGATGCGATAAGAAATGCCATCTCACTTGGTGGCGACAGTGATACTCTCGCTGCAATTACTGGTAGCATAGCCGAGGCGGCATACGGTATTCCTGACTGGATAAAGGATAAGGCCTTTTCTTACTTGGATGAATCCTTAAAGGATGTAGTTATACGATGGGAAAATAGAATAAAAGCGTATTAATCTCCAGTACGTCAGATTTCTCTTTTCTGTATTTTCGTAGTATAATAGGGATACGTTTAGTTTCATATAATGAGATATATATTTTTAACGAATATTAAGGAGAACATTAATGAAAAAAGCAATGGTAATTATCAACCCTACTTCTGGTGGCGAAAAGGCTTTGGATTACAAAGAAAAGCTGGAGAATAAAGCAAAAGAATACTTTGAGCACGTGGAAACCAAAATTACCGAAAAGGCGCTGGATGCAACACATTTTGCTGAAGAAGCTTCTCGTGAGCAGTACGATGCAGTGGTTGTGTTTGGTGGAGATGGGACTGTCAACGAAGTCATTTCGGGTATTGCTGAGAGAGACTACATTCCTAAGTTGGGTATTATCCCAGGCGGGACGGGAAACCTCATTACAAAACTGTTGGAAATCAATCAAGACACCGATGGCGCGATTGATGAACTGGATTTCAACTTAACCAATAAGATTGATATCGGTAAAGCGAATGACAATTATTTTGGTTATATTTTTAGTATCGGTGCTCTTCCTGAAGCGATTCACAATGTTGAAATCGAGGACAAGACAAAATTCGGTATTTTAGCCTATGCTGTAAATACCATGAAGTCCGTCATGACGGATCAGGTCTTTAACATTAAGGTGGAGACAGAAAATGGAAATTATGTTGGTGAAGTTAGTCATGTTTTGGTTCTCTTGACAAATTACTTCGCTGATAAGAAAATCTTTGAAGAAAACAAAGATGGCTATGCCAATATTTTGATTCTGAAAGATGCGTCTCTATTCTCCAAATTATCCGTTATTCCTGATTTACTAAAAGGAGATGTTGTCGGCAATGATAATATTGAGTATATCAGAGCACGTAATATTAAGATCTCTTCAGATAGTGAATTGGAGTCAGATGTTGACGGTGATAAGTCAGATAACCTACCTGTAGAAATCAAAGTCCTAGCTCAGCGAGTAGAAGTATTTTCAAAACCGAAAGAGTAGAAGGTAAAAATTAGTTTATTATTCACAACGAAATTAAGTTCTATATCAACGATTGGAGGAGGAATGAATTCTCTATTTGATGAATTTCGAACAATTTGTTCTCATTTAAACCAAATCGGAATCACTCCGACGCTCATGGGGTCTTTGGGGTTTGAATACCGTTCAAATGAAGAATGGAGGCCGTCTGACATTGACATTCATGTGCCTGGTGATCCTAGAGGTTGGGAAGCGCCTGATCATCTCAGAATTTATGAGTGGGACAAGATAATGAAAGTGATGAAACACTTAGGCTATGACTTAATAGATATTCATGAGCATGAATTCAAAAAAGATGGACTGAGTGTTGAATTCGGAAGTATCAATTCTTTACCTGATTTTGCAGGAGTTTCGGAATCGGATATAGAGCTGATTCATCTCGAAAACATCACTTTTCGCGTTCCAAGTTTGGAACAGTTTTTAAGTATTTACAAGGCTTCTTCCCAAGATTCTTATCGAAATGAGCACAATAACAATAAGGATTTTAAAAAAATTGAGTGGCTGGAAAGATATTTGTAAATCATCCTTTGAAAAGTAGCAAGTTGTAAGACTGGCTGCTTTTTTATTTATAGAACCAAACCACTAGAATCTACGGATAAGCCTTGAAAATAAAATACGAAAGTAGTATACTAGAATCACAATTATGAAAACGTTTGCGTAAAATTGGAATTAAAACTTTAGGAGACAAATTAATGGAATTAAGTGCTATTTACCATAGGCCTGAATCGGAGTATGCCTATCTTTATAAGGATAAGAAACTTCATATTCGGATTCGAACTAAGAAGGGGGATATTGAGAGTATCACCTTGCATTATGGTGACCCTTTTATCTTTATGGAGGAGTTTTATCAGGATACAAAGAAAATGGCCAAGATAACTTCTGATGCCTTATTTGACCATTGGCAAGTTGAAGTGTCAGTTGACTTTGCACGTATCCAGTACCTCTTTGAACTCAAGGATACAGAAGGCCAAAGCATTTTGTATGGCGATAAAGGGTGTGTGGAAAATTCTCTAGAAAATCTTCAAGCCATTGGAAACGGATTTAAATTGCCTTATCTTCATGAGATTGATGCCTGCCAGGTTCCTGATTGGGTTTCAAATACGGTATGGTATCAGATTTTCCCAGAACGTTTTGCCAATGGAAATACTCGATTAAACCCAGAAGGGACTTTAGGCTGGGATTCATCTATCACACCTCAGAGTGATGATTTCTTTGGTGGTGATTTACAGGGGATTATTGCTCATCTGGATTACTTGCAAGACTTGGGCATTACTGGACTTTATCTTTGTCCGATTTTTGAATCTACGAGCAATCATAAGTACAATACGACAGATTATTTTAAAATTGACCGTCATTTTGGAGACAAGGAGACCTTTCGGGTGCTGGTCGAGCAAGCGCATCAGCGAGGTATGAAAGTCATGCTGGATGCTGTATTTAATCATATTGGTTCGCAATCTACTCAATGGCAAGATGTTGTCAAAAATGGTGAGCAATCTGCTTATAAGGATTGGTTCCATATTCAACAATTCCCAGTGACAACTGAAAAGCTAGTTAATAAGAGAGACTTACCTTATCATGCTTTTGGTTTCGAGGACTATATGCCTAAACTAAATACAGCCAATCCAGAGGTCAAGGACTATCTTTTAAAGGTTGCGACTTATTGGATTGAAGAGTTTGATATCGATGCTTGGCGTTTGGATGTGGCTAATGAGATTGACCATCAGTTCTGGAAGGATTTTCGTAATGCAGTTTTAGCTAAAAAGCCTGATCTTTATATCCTAGGAGAAGTCTGGCATACGTCTCAGCCTTGGTTAAATGGAGATGAGTTCCATGCGGTCATGAATTATCCTTTATCTGATAGTATCAAGGACTATTTCTTACGAGGAATTAAGAAGATTGATCAGTTCATCGATGAAATCAATGGTCAGTCTATGTATTACAAACAGCAGATTTCAGAGGTTATGTTTAATCTCTTGGATTCGCATGATACAGAACGAATCTTGTGGACGGCAAATGAAGATGCTCAACTGGTTAAATCAGCCCTAGCCTTTCTCTTTTTACAAAAGGGAACACCCTGCATTTATTACGGAACCGAGTTAGCTTTAACCGGAGGACCAGACCCAGATTGTCGACGTTGTATGCCTTGGGAACGCGTATCAAGTGACAATAATATGCTGAACTTTATGAAGAAGCTAATCAAGATTCGCAAACATGCGTCAGCAACCATTCAGCATGGCAAGTATAGTCTCCAAGAAATCAAAGCTGATGTAGTAGCTTTGCAGTGGAAATATGAAGGGCGAATCCTCAAAGCGATTTTCAACCAATCAAAGGAAGATTATCATTTACAAAAAGAAGCAGTAGCACTAGCAAGCAATTGCCAAGAATTGGAGAATCAGCTTGTGATCTCTCCAAAAGGATTTGTGATTTTTCATTAAAGAGCGACAGGAAAATTTTAGTATAGAGAGTTTTTTACAAACAGACTATTTGTCGTCTTGCTACAAATGATATATAATTTAACTTAAAGAAAATAGGAGGACTAATCGAATGGAATTAAAAGATTTTACAGAAAAAGAACAGGAAATGATTAAGAAGGGGCTTACGACATCTAAAATTAGTGACAAGGAAACTGCTGAGAAGATTCTTGCGCTAGTCCCACAAGACTTGATTAAGCGAATCCCCTTTTTCGTCCGAAAACATGCTACAACACGTACGATTAAACGCATTTCAATTGAACACCCTGAACTCTACGCTGCAGCTCAAACTAGTGGTGAGATTCCAGAAAAAGAACGCGAAGAATTGCGTCAGATTATCACAACTATCTTTGACCAAAAGATGAACAAGCATAGTATTAAGTAATTGGATGAGGACATTTTTTATTGGCGGTTTGGGATGCAATATCTATCATAGCAAGGATTTTCTTCAAGAACTAGATTCGCATGTTTATTTTCTAAATCCATATGAAAAGCATCTTCGAGATGAAACAGAATTGAAATCATGGTTTAAAAAATCGATAGAAGAGGAAGAATCTATTTGTCTAATAGGCCATTCTCTTGGAGGAGATTTGGCTCGTTATCTTGCATCGGAATTTTATGAAGTGACAAAACTGATTCTTTTGGATGGCGGCTATCTAGATTTAGATAAGATTTTACCTTTAGATACAGAGTTAGAGGAAACTAAAAACTATATTGAATCTCAAGTCGTTTCGGACTTAAATCTTCTTATTTCTAAAGAAAAATCTGAAGCAAAGCATTGGTCAGAAAATATGGAGGAAGCTGTAAGACAGTCCTATCACTGGAATGCGGAGTATAATAGATATGAGTTAGCTATCAATTATGAAAATATATAAGCGATTCTCCGCCTACGAAGAAAAATCCAAGCTTTTAAGAGAGAAGTGGTAGATACTTTGTTTATTAGTCCTCGCTATCCTAATGAAGCTACATGGAGAGAGGAAGCCCTAAAAGAATTGCCAGACTATTTTGAGACTATTCTTCTAGAGAACTTTGGCCATGAGCTTTATACTGAAGCACCTAAAGAAATCGCTAGTATGATTAATGAGTGGTTCTCTTATTCTCTATGAGGTACTTGTATTGCTTGAAATGGTATAAGATTTAAATCTACAAATCATTAATACTCAGATAACAAAAAACGAACAGGCTCTTTTTCTATCATTCAGAAGAGAACTTGTTCGTTTTGTCTTTTTATTCTTTTAAAACACGCGATACACATAGGGATTCTCTGGTTTATCGACTTTGGTAAAGCTATCGATTTCCAAGGTTGGGAGGTTTTGTTTGAGTTCTTTATGGTAGCGATTGACCAGTTTTCCTTTGGCTGTTATCCAGGTGTTATTCTCATACTGACGGGTATTTCCCTTGGTCAGTAATCCATAGACACCAGAATCCGCGATACAATGGATAATGCCGAAGCGGAACAGAAATTGGCTATTGGCATGACTGGGGTCGTTATAGACAAAGCCTGTAAACTGGACTGTCTTGCCCTCGAATTCATCTGGATAGTCGTAGATAGCCTCCATGACTTCCATATAGTTTTCGTTGGTGATCTGAATACTATCTTGGGACAAGTATTTATCCGCCGCAGTTCGCATCTCCTTTTCATAAGCTGATTTTGAAAAATAAGAACTGGTATCTGGTTTCAAATATTGGCTTGTCGTTCCTTCACTTGTCTGAATGGCTTGATCCGTTCCTTCCGATAAGGGGAAGTGATAGCCTTTTGCTGAAACGGTCTGAGAATCCAAGCTAACAGTTGGAAAAGTTAAGCCGACTACAATTGGAATGGCCAGAAGAGCAATACTCGTCACCTTTGCCAATCGGCTGTTCAAATGACTGTGGATTTTGACTTGCTTCATCCAGATATACAATTGAACAATAGCCAAGATAAAGGAAAGCACCATGGAAATATAGGCCAGATAGGAATAGTGCATGTTGATGTACTGGTTTAATTTGCCCGATAAATGGAGGTAGATGGTCAGTTCAAAATAGCCAGCTAAAACTAAAAATCGAATCATAGGATGACTCCAATCAAGAGAGAATATACTAAGACAACGAGTGTCACAATCGTTATGAAGTGACTGATAAATCGTGCTTTCAAGTAATTTTTCATCATGAGAATATTTTTGATATCCAGCATTGGACCAATCACTAGAAAGGCCAGAACTGGTGCTAAGCCGAAACTTGAGAGAAGAGAAGCACCGATAAAGGCATCCGCCTCACTACAGAGCGAAAGAAGAAAGGCCAAAAGCATCAAGAGCAGGATGGCAAAAAGAGGGGTCGCACTAATAGAGGTCAGAATCCGTGTCGGAACATAGACCTGTATAACAGAGGCAAAGAGACAGCCAAATACCAAATAACGCCCCGTATCAAAAAATTCATCAATTGCTTGCACAAAGACTTGAAAAACTTTCTTTGCAGGACTTAAGTGAGAAAAATCATGTTCATGACAGGCCAACCGATTTTCTTTTTGAATCGGTTCTTGCCAGAAAAATCCTAGAAAAATCCCAAGTATCACAGCCACAACGATGGAACCCAGAGCTCGCAATAGGGCGATATGGAAGGAGTTGCCAAAGGCAGAATAGGTCGCAAAGAGAACAATAGGATTGATGACAGGTGCTGTTACGAGAAAGGGAACAGCCGTGTAACTGGGAACCTTTTTTTCCAGAAAACGATTGATAATGGGGACAATTCCACATTCACAAGAGGGAAAAAGAATCCCGACGAAGGTGCCAAAAAAGATTCTCCCCCAACGATTTCGAGGGAGAAAATGATAAACCTTGTCAGGTGTGATATAGACCTCAATCAGCCCTGAGACAATACTTCCTATCAGAACAAAGGGTAGGGCTTCAATGATTATAGAGAGGAAAATAGCTCCAGTCTGAAGCACACTAGATGGGAGTTGTTGGAAAGCAGTCATCTAGTTTTTCTTTTCTGCTTTGGCTTTTTTCTCTTTGTCATCGGGGAAAGTAACTTGTTTCAAATCAGGGAGTTTCGCAAACTCTTCAAACATCTTGTCTAAGTCGTCCGTTTTTGTAAATTTTACAGCCATAGGTATACCTCGATTCTAAATTCTACCTCTATTATACTATTATTTTGAGGAAAAGGGAAAAGTTAAAATTGAGTATCTAACTAATAATAGAGCGTGATATATCCTAATATACACTATGATTGTGATATAATAATTGTGAATAACGGAGGAAATGATGGAACATAAAAAGATCGGTCAGGTTACTGACGAAATAAAAGAAATTTTTAATATTGTTCTTGAAGCTAGTGATATCAAAGTTAACAAAGAAGGTTTAAGAAGTCATATGTTGAAACGGCATCATAATGATGTGATTCATCATATCGAAGATCTGGAACTTATACTAAGTAATCCAGATTTCGTTGGGGTCAATCCTAGAGAGAAAGGCGCCAGTTTTGAATATGTAAAAAGATTTGATAATAATGTTCTTGTTGCGATTAAGTTACATAAAAGTGGTGATTTCTTTTATGTTCCGACCATGTATCGTTTACAAGATTACAAGTTACAAAGTCGTATTAAGTCTGGGTAGATTGAGAAAGCTTGACAAAAAAATAGATAGTGCTAGAATAACATTAACGAAAGACATTTGAGGGCAGAAAGGTTCCTGCCGCACCTTGAAGAAGGTATCTGAGATGCTGGGTACACCGACCAGCCAAATGTCCGTTATTTCAAAGGAGGGGCTTAAATGCTCCTTTTTTATTTAAAATTTCAAAATAGATTATCCCCACCGCAGACTCTGTCTTGCGGTTTTTTATTTTTCAAAAACACGCATTTTGGACGATTAGAAATAGAAATCTAAATGCTATTCTTCACCACAACAATTAGGATAAATAATTTTTAACACGAGGGCTCTCCTTTCACCAAATTTGAGTCTGCCGATCCCTTGGCTATCCTTTCCTTTCACAAACGAGTCGCTTATTCAATTATAAGTTTACGTGCTCCTAGTCACAGTCAGTTGTGCTTGATGGAAAGAATGACACCTATAAAAATGCGAGGTAGTGACTATACCACTCACTTATTCACCACCCCGTGATTTGTAGTAGTGATAGGCTTTCTCGCTATTATTATAAAACAAAATAAAGAGCACAACACTTTTTCATTCTGTGTTGTGCCTTGAGTGAAACGAAAGGAATTAATTATAAAAGTTTAAAAAGTCAATGTGTTATTCCAGGTCAGGAACATCTTCCAGAACTGGCTATTATGTCTGATCCATTAAATACTTTTGATGTCATGGAGTGGTAAAAAAAGGTGGCAATGCTCTCTAAGTACAAGTTATTGCACTATAGAATATAAATCTATTCCCCACATATTGTTTTTAAATACTGTAAGAGCTAATTTGAAACGTTTAGCTTATGGTATAATAGATTCATGGATAAAAAATATGAAAAAATCTCCCAGGATTTGGGAGTGACGTTAAAGCAAATTGATACTGTTCTAAGTTTGACAGCTGAAGGGGCGACTATTCCATTTATTGCGCGTTATCGCAAGGATATGACTGGTAGTTTGGATGAGGTGACAATTAAGGCCATTATCGACTTGGATAAAAGCCTGACAAATCTCAACGACCGTAAGGAAGCTGTCTTAGCTAAGATTCAAGAACAAGGCAAGTTGACCAAGGAATTGGAAGAAGCTATCTTAGCTGCCGAAAAATTAGCAGACGTTGAAGAACTCTATCTTCCTTACAAGGAAAAGCGTCGGACCAAGGCAACTATTGCCCGTGAAGCTGGGCTCTTTCCTCTTGCTCGCTTGATTTTGCAAAATGTAGCTGACTTAGAGAAAGAGGCTGAAAAGTTTGTCTGTGAAGGATTTGCGACTGGGAAGGAAGCCCTGTCTGGTGCAGTTGATATCTTGGTCGAAGCCTTATCGGAAGATGTGACCTTGCGTTCCATGACTTATCAGGAGGTGCTGAGACACTCCAAACTCACTTCTCAAGTTAAGGATGAAAGTCTGGATGAAAAGCAAGTTTTTCAGATTTACTATGATTTTTCTGAGACAGTTGGGAATATGCAAGGCTATCGTACCTTGGCGCTCAATCGTGGGGAGAAACTAGGGATTTTGAAGGTCGGTTTTGAACATGCGACGGACCGTATTCTAGCTTTCTTTGCAGCTCGTTTCAAGGTGAAGAATGCCTATATTGATGAAGTTGTTCAACAGTCAGTTAAGAAAAAGGTCTTGCCTGCTATCGAACGACGCATTCGGACAGAATTAACCGAAAAAGCAGAAGAAGGGGCTATCCAACTCTTTTCTGACAATCTGCGAAATCTCCTCTTGGTTGCTCCGCTGAAAGGGCGTGTGGTTCTAGGATTTGACCCTGCCTTTCGTACAGGTGCCAAGCTAGCTGTCGTGGATGCAACAGGAAAAATGCTGACAACTCAGGTCATTTATCCTGTCAAACCAGCCTCTGCTCGTCAAATCGAAGAAGCCAAGAAAGATTTGGCAGACTTGATTGGTCAATACGGCGTGGAAATTATTGCTATCGGAAATGGGACGGCCAGTCGTGAAAGCGAAGCCTTTGTGGCAGAAGTTCTTAAAGATTTTCCTGAGGTCAGCTATGTTATCGTCAATGAAAGTGGTGCTTCTGTCTATTCTGCCAGTGAACTAGCTCGTCAGGAGTTTCCAGACTTGACCGTTGAAAAACGCTCTGCTATTTCTATTGCCCGTCGCTTGCAAGATCCCCTTGCTGAATTGGTCAAAATCGATCCTAAGTCAATCGGTGTCGGTCAATATCAGCATGATGTCAGTCAAAAGAAATTGTCTGAAAGTCTGGACTTTGTCGTCGATACCGTGGTGAACCAAGTCGGTGTCAATGTCAATACAGCTAGTCCAGCTCTTCTTTCCCATGTCGCTGGACTTAATAAAACCATTTCTGAAAATATTGTCAAATACCGTGAGGAAGAAGGAAAAATCACTTCACGCGCTCAAATCAAGAAGGTTCCTCGTCTGGGAGCCAAGGCTTTTGAGCAGGCTGCTGGTTTCCTCCGTATCCCAGAAAGTAGCAATATCCTTGATAATACAGGAGTTCACCCAGAAAATTACGCTGCTGTCAAGGAACTTTTCAAACGCTTGGATATCAAAGACTTGAACGAAGAAGCCCAAAGCAAACTCAAGTCCCTATCAGTCAAAGATATGGCGCAAGAGCTAGACCTTGGTCCAGAAACCCTTAAAGATATCATTGCAGACCTTCTCAAACCAGGTCGAGATTTCCGTGATTCCTTTGACGCACCTGTGCTTCGCCAAGATGTCCTAGATATCAAGGACTTAGTGGTTGGACAAAAGCTAGAAGGAGTGGTGCGTAATGTCGTTGACTTCGGTGCCTTCGTTGATATCGGGATTCACGAGGATGGCTTGATCCATATTTCTCATATGAGTCGCAAATTTATCAAACATCCTAGCCAAGTGGTGTCCGTCGGAGATTTGGTTACCGTTTGGGTTAAGAAAATTGATACTGAACGTGAAAAAGTTAATCTGTCGCTTCTAGCTCCAAATGAAACTGACTGATTACGTTAAGCAGGTTTCACTAGAAGACTTCGGAAGACCTTTTATCCATCAAGCCCAGTGGAATTCTCGTCTACGTTCGACAGGTGGGCGATTTTTCCCAAAAGATGGGCATTTGGATTTTAATCCCAAGGTTTATCAGGAACTGGGTTTGGATGTTTTTAGAAAAATTGTCCGACATGAACTCTGTCACTATCACCTCTATTTTCAAGGGAAGGGCTATCAACACAAGGATCGGGATTTTAAGGAACTTTTGAAAGCAGTGGATGGATTACGCTTTGTGCCAACCTTGCCCAATAGCAACTCCAAACCAATTAAGCTCTATCGTTGCCAATCCTGCCAGCAAAGGTATCATCGCAAGCGAAGGATTGATACTAAACGCTATCGCTGTGGACTTTGTCGAGGTAAATTGCTACTAATAAATCAGCCTGAGGACTGATGAAAGCCGAGCCTACCCGTGATATACTGTGTCTAACCTAGTAGAAAGAGGAAAAATCATGAACAGTAAATTTTATAAAATGAGACGAAATCGCATGATTTCAGGAGTTCTGGCAGGTCTGTCAGATAAGTGGAACTTTGATGTTACCCTTGTTCGTTTCTTGTTTGCCATTTTTACAGTTGCAAACTTTGGACTTGGCGTGATTATCTATATCATCCTAGCTTCTATCATGCCAACCAAGGAAGAAATCGAAGCAGAAATGTACGGAACAGGCCCACGAAAACGCAAAGAAGCCCAAGCCATTGACGATAATCAAGGATGGTTTTGGTGAGGTAGAAACAGTTATTTTACTGTTAGTCTATGAATTCGACTAATCTATTTTAAAATTTTTGAACCCTTGCATCCGCAAGGGTTTTCTTCTTGATTTCTTTTTATGGTAAAATATTTTTAATGAAATGGGTATATTTCCCCCAATCTTACAAAAATGTAAGATTAAAGTCTCTTTTGTAAGGTTAGGTTATGGCAAGCGGTCTTTTTTTGATGTAAACTAGACTCATAAAGAACAAAGGAGTAACATCATGAAACAAATCTTACATAAGAAAACAAGTAAACCAAGCCACAAAGAAATCGAGCGTGTTCAGCTAGGATGCGCTATGATGCAAGCAACATTTCATTTGATGGGATATTAAGAAAGGAGATTCTCATGACACTTTTAGATGTAAAACACGTTCAAAAAATTTATAAAACTCGTTTTCAGGGCAACCAAGTAGAAGCCCTCAAGGATATTCACTTTACCGTCGAAAAGGGTGACTACGTTGCCATCATGGGTGAGTCTGGTTCTGGTAAATCAACTCTTCTCAATATTCTAGCTATGCTGGATAAACCAACTCGTGGACAAGTTTACTTGAATGGAATTGACACCGCAACCATTAAAAATTCACAGGCTTCTAGCTTCCGTCGTGAAAAGCTGGGCTTTGTCTTCCAAGACTTTAACTTGCTAGATACTCTGTCTGTTAAGGACAATATCTTGCTTCCGCTTGTCTTGTCAAGGAGACCTATTACGGAGATGATGAAGAAATTGGTGGTGACAGCTGAGAATCTAGGCATCAACCAATTGCAAGAGAAGTACCCTTACGAAATTTCAGGTGGTCAGAAACAGCGTGTAGCAGTAGCCCGCGCCATCATCACAGAACCTGAAATTCTCCTTGCGGATGAGCCAACAGGAGCCCTTGATTCCAAGTCCTCTGCAGCCTTACTTGATGTATTTGATGAAATCAATGAGCGCGGCCAAACCATTCTCATGGTAACCCACTCAACAGCAGCAGCTAGCAGAGCCAAGCGCGTGCTCTTTATCAAAGACGGCATTCTTTACAATCAAATCTACCGTGGAGATAAGACAGAACGTCAGATGTTCCAAGAAATCTCTGATACCTTGACTGTCATGGCAAGCGAGGTGAATTAGTATGTTTCGATTAACCAATAAGTTAGCGGTATCGAACTTGATTAAAAACCGCAAACTCTACTATCCTTTTGCGCTGGCTGTTCTCTTGGCAGTCACTGTCACCTATCTTTTTTACTCTCTAACCTTCAATCCCAAGATTGCTGAAATCCGTGGAGGAACAACCATTCAGGCTACACTTGGATTTGGTATGTTTGTCGTCACCCTTGCGTCAGCCATTATCGTCCTCTATGCCAATAGTTTTGTCATGAAGAATCGTTCCAAGGAACTAGGAATTTATGGCATGTTGGGCTTGGAGAAGCGTCATCTTATCAGTATGACCTTTAAGGAGTTAGTGGTATTTGGGATTCTAACTGTTGGAGCAGGTATCGGTATTGGAGCCTTGTTTGACAAGTTGATTTTCGCTTTCCTACTCAAACTGATGAAATTAAAGGTAGAACTAGTCGCTACTTTCCAGATGAAAGTTGTCATTACAGTACTTGTTGTCTTTGGTTTGATTTTCCTAGGCCTCATGTTCCTGAATGCCCTTCGAATTGCCCGTATGAATGCCCTCCAGCTCTCTCGTGAGAAAGCAAGCGGAGAGAAAAAAGGTCGTTTCCTACCTCTCCAAACTATTCTTGGTTCCATAAGTTTAGGGATTGGATATTATCTTTCCCTTACTGTAAAAGATCCTCTTACAGCCTTAACAACTTTCTTCCTAGCTGTTTTGCTGGTTATTTTTGGAACCTATCTCTTGTTCAATGCAGGTATTACCGTTTTCCTCCAAATCTTAAAGAAAAATAAGAAATACTATTACCAGCCCAATAACCTTATCTCAGTGTCTAACTTGATTTTCCGTATGAAGAAAAATGCGGTTGGACTAGCAACTATCGCAATTTTGTCAACAATGGTTTTGGTAACCATGTCAGCAGCGACTAGTATTTTCAATGCCTCAGAAAGCTTTAAAAAAGTTCTAAATCCTCATGATTTTGGGGTTTCAGGGCAAAATGTTGAAAAAGAAGACTTGGACAAACTCTTGAGCCAGTTTGCAAGTGATAAAGGTTATAAGATTAAAGAGAAAGAAGTGCTTCGTTACGCTTACTTTGGTGTTGCAAACCAAGAAGGTAGCAAGTTAACCCTTTTTGAAAAAGGACAAAATCGTGTCCAACCCACAACAGTTTTCATGGTATTTGACCAAAAAGATTATGAAAATATGACTGGCCAAAAATTGTCTCTATCAGGAAATGAGGTCGGACTCTTTGCAAAGAATGAGGGAGTTAAAGAACAGAAAGCTCTAACTCTAAATGATCATCAATTTTCTGTCAAAGAAGAATTTACTAAAGATTTCATTGTAAACCATGTTCCAAATCAGTTTAATATTTTGACTGCTGATTACAATTACCTTGTTGTACCTAATTTACAAGCCTTTTTGGATCAATTCCCAGATTCGGCTATCTATAATCAGTTTTACGGTGGTATGAATGTAAATGCCAACGAAGAAGAACAACTCAAGGTCGCTGAAGAATATGATAAATACCTCAATCAGTTTAATGCTCAATTAAACACGGAAGGTAGCTATGTTTACGGTAGCAATCTAGCAGATGCTAGTGCTCAGATGAGTGCCCTCTTTGGTGGTGTCTTCTTTATCGGTATTTTCCTATCCATTATCTTTATGGTCGGAACTGTTCTGGTCATTTACTACAAACAAATTTCTGAAGGCTATGAAGACCGTGAGCGCTTTATTATCTTGCAGAAAGTTGGTTTAGATCAAAAGCAAATCAAGCAAACTATTAACAAACAAGTTTTAACTGTTTTCTTCCTTCCTTTGCTTTTTGCCTTCATACATCTAGCCTTTGCCTACCATATGCTTAGTCTGATTTTAAAAGTGATTGGTGTAATAGATACGACTATGATGTTGACTGTGACCTTGTCTATCTGCGCTATCTTCCTCATCGCCTATGTGCTGATTTTCATGATTACTTCAAGAAGCTATCGCAAGATTGTACAAATGTAAAAAAGATACCTCGACTTCAAAATCGAGGTATTTCTTATGTTCTAAATGCTGAAAAGTTGTCCGAGCAGGAAAGTAACGCCCATAGTTAAGAGACCAATAGTAAGGTTCCGAATCATAGCCGTTTTGGTCGGGGCTTTTCCAAGTCTAGCACTTGTGTAGCCAGTGAGAAGAAGAGCCACACCGACGATAAGGACAGTAGCAGGTATGCGGTATTCACTTGGGAAAATGGTAATTGAAAGCATTGGTGGTAAGCTACCAAGGAAAAAAGAAATAAAGCTAGAGATAGCAGCATGCCAAGGATTGGTGAACTCTTCATACTCAATCCCATATTTTTCCTCTACCAAAGCCTTGAGCGGATTATTTAAAAAGGCTTTGTTGGTGAGAAGTTGGGCTGATGTTTCACACTCACCATTTTGAATATAGGCAGCATAGAGGGACTTTTTGGCTAGTTCCATATCTTGGTCTAGCAAGACTTGCTCACGCGCAACGGCTGCTTCCTCGGTATCTTTTTGAGTTGAAACGGACACATATTCTCCACCAGCCATCGAAAAGGCACCAGCTAAGATAGCTGCAAATCCTGATAAAAAGATAATCCAGATATTGCTCGTAGCACTAGCAACCCCGATAACCACACCAGCAATGGAAATAATTCCATCATTGGCACCAAGAACACCCGCACGCAGGATATTTAAACGACCTGCAAAATTTGAATCGATTTCGTGATTTGTTTCTGACATACTATTCTCCTTTTTATCCAGTATAAAGGAAAAATATAGGGAAATCAATCTTTTAAAAGTATCTGAAAAAAGTTGCACGATTTTAATGATATAAAAATGTCGACATCTTCTCTAATAGATCAAACACCGAGGGTAAAGTGTATAGAATATCATAAAGAATTTTAAATTAAATATGAAAATCATTTTGTTCACTTTATAATCGTTTACAAGAGAAAAGTTAGTATTAAATCAAATAAAATCCAAATATTTTACGAACTATTTTTATATTTTCTTCGTAAACCGCTTTACAAGTTCTTAAAAACATGATATAGTAATAAAGCTTAGAAAATGAGATGATGTTTTCTAGCAAATATAAACCCGAGTAAAAAACGCCTACGGACAGGCAGGGTTGAATGCCGAAGCGTGGTTGAAAAACCACATTATTGATAGGGTTAAAAGCCTACTTTTATAAGTTGATGTTAGGACACTTATCCTAATTCATAAATTTTTAGTGTGGTGAAAGCACACGTCATCTTGTGAAACGATCAATAAAGTACGTAATATTTGCTACTAGAGAGTTAGGAAACATCGGGAACAGACATACTCAACAGAAACAAACATAAAAACGTCAGAAGATTGCAGAGCAGGTGAAAACCTGCTCTTTTTTCATGAGTCAACCTTTAGTCGCCTTCGTCTTCTTGAGGCGCTACAAATACGGTAAAGGAGTATGTCTTGAAAGAGTTAGATCAAAACCAAGCCCCAATTTATGAGGCCATGGTGAAGTTGCGCAAGAAAAGGATTGTTCCCTTTGATGTTCCAGGTCACAAGCGTGGACGGGGAAATCCAGAACTTGTCGAACTGCTAGGTGAAAAATGTGTAGGCATTGATGTTAATTCGATGAAACCCTTGGATAATCTTGGTCACCCCATTTCGATTATTCGGGATGCAGAGGAGCTGGCAGCTGATGCTTTTGGAGCAGCCCATGCCTTTCTCATGATTGGGGGAACAACTTCATCGGTGCAGACTATGATTCTGTCAACCTGCAAGGCTGGAGATAAGATTATTCTGCCACGTAATGTCCATAAATCTGCTATTAATGCGTTGGTTCTATGTGGTGCCATTCCCATCTATATCGAGATGAGTGTAGATCCTAAAATTGGTATCGCTTTAGGTCTTGAAAATGATCGAGTAGCCAAGGCCATAAAGGACCATCCAGATGCCAAGGCCATTTTGATTAACAATCCTACTTACTACGGAATCTGTTCAGACCTAAGGGGATTGACAAAAATGGCTCATGAAGCTGGTATGATGGTTTTAGTAGATGAAGCCCACGGAGCGCATTTGCATTTTACAGATAAACTTCCAATTTCTGCTATGGATGCAGGTGCTGATATGGCAGCAGTCTCCATGCATAAGTCTGGTGGAAGTTTGACCCAAAGTTCGCTTCTTTTAATCGGGGAGCAGATGAATCCTGAATACGTACGTCAGATTATCAATCTTACCCAGTCAACATCCGCCTCTTATTTGTTGATGGCTAGTCTGGATATTTCGCGTCGCAACTTGGCTCTTCGTGGTAAAGAGTCTTTTGAGAAGGTCATTGAGTTATCAGAGTATGCTCGTCGTGAAATCAATGCTATCGGTGGATACTATGCCTACTCAAAAGAGTTAATAGACGGTGTTTCGGTTTGCGATTTTGACGTGACCAAGCTGTCAGTTTACACTCAGGGTATTGGTTTAACAGGTATCGAGGTTTATGACCTCCTACGAGACGAATACGACATTCAGATTGAGTTTGGTGATATTGGCAATATCTTGGCCTATATTTCGATTGGTGATCGTATCCAAGACATCGAGCGTTTGGTCGGTGCTTTGGCTGATATCAAGAGACTTTACTCGAGAGATGGAAAAGACTTGATAGCTGGAGAATATATTCAGCCCGAGTTAGTGCTGTCTCCACAAGAAGCCTTCTATTCAGAAAGAAAAAGTTTAACCTTGGATGATTCTGTTGGACAAGTCTGTGGAGAATTTGTTATGTGTTACCCTCCAGGAATCCCTATCTTGGCTCCTGGTGAACGCATTATACGTGAAATTGTAGACTATATCCAATTTGCCAAGGAACGTGGTTGCTCCCTCCAAGGGACGGAAGATCCTGAGGTCAATCACATCAACGTCATTAAGAGAAAGGAGAACTAGATGGATTTATGGTTTTCTGAAGTTCATACTCCAGATGTGAAATTGTCCCTGAGAACAGCCAAGCAACTCTACGCTGGTAAAAGTGAATGGCAGGATATCGAAGTCTTGGATACACCAGCTTTTGGAAAGATTTTGATTTTAAACGGGCATGTTTTATTCTCAGATGCGGATGATTTTGTTTACAATGAAATGACCGTCCACGTTCCCATGGCTGTCCACCCAAATCCCAAGAAAGTCTTGGTTATTGGAGGTGGCGACGGTGGTGTTGCCCAAGTTTTGACACTGTATCCAGAATTGGAACAAATCGATATTGTGGAACCGGATGAGATGCTGGTTGAAGTCTGTCGTGAGTATTTCCCAGATTTTGCTGCAGGGCTAGATGATCCACGTGTTACCATTTACTACCAAAATGGACTACGCTTTTTGCGAAACTGTGAAGATGACTACGATATTATCATCAACGATGCGACAGATCCCTTTGGACATACGGAAGGTCTCTTTACCAAGGAATTTTACGGAAATAGTTACAGAGCCTTGAAAGAGGACGGAATCATGATCTATCAGCATGGGAGCCCCTTCTTTGACGAGGATGAGTCAGCTTGCCGAAGCATGCACCGCAAGGTTAATCAAGCCTTCCCAATCAGTCGAGTTTATCAGGCACATATCCCTACCAGTCCTGCAGGCTATTGGTTATTTGGGTTTGCATCGAAAAAATACCACCCTGTCAAAGATTTTGACAAGGAAGGTTGGAAAAAACGCCAGCTTTTCACAGAATACTACACTGCAAACCTACATATTGGTGCCTTTATGTTGCCTAAGTATGTAGAAGACATTTTAGAAGAAGAGGAAGGAAGAAAATGAGTCGTTTATTAGTTATTGGATGTGGGGGCGTTGCCCAAGTTGCTATTTCAAAGATTTGTCAAGATAGCGAAACCTTTACAGAGATTATGATTGCTAGCCGTACCAAGTCAAAATGTGATGACTTGAAAGCGAAGCTAGAAGGTAAAACAAGTACAAAGATTGAAACAGCCGCACTTGATGCTGACAAGGTTGAAGAAGTGATTGCCCTGATTGAAAGCTACAAACCAGAAGCTGTTTTGAACGTAGCTTTACCATATCAAGATTTAACCATTATGGACGCTTGTTTGGCAACAGGTGTTCACTATATCGATACAGCCAACTACGAAGCAGAAGACACAGAAGACCCTGAATGGCGTGCTATTTATGAGAAACGTTGCAAGGAACTTGGTTTTACAGCCTACTTTGACTACTCATGGCAATGGGCTTATCAGGAGAAATTCAAGGAAGCAGGCTTGACCGCTCTTCTTGGTTCAGGTTTTGACCCAGGTGTGACTAGTGTCTTTTCAGCCTATGCCCTCAAACACTATTTTGATGAAATCCACTATATCGACATTTTAGACTGTAATGGTGGTGACCACGGTTATCCATTTGCGACAAACTTTAACCCAGAAATCAATCTACGCGAGGTTTCTGCGCCAGGTTCTTACTGGGAAGATGGAAAATGGGTCGAAGTGGAAGCAATGTCTATCAAGCGCGAGTACGATTTCCCTCAAGTTGGACAAAAAGACATGTATCTCCTTCACCATGAAGAAATCGAATCATTGGCTAAGAACATTCCAGGTGTCAAACGTATTCGTTTCTTTATGACCTTTGGTCAATCTTACTTGACGCACATGAAATGTCTTGAAAATGTTGGACTCCTTCGTACGGATACCATTAACTTTAATGGCCAAGAAATTGTTCCAATCCAATTTTTGAAAGCCTTGCTTCCAGATCCTGCTAGCCTTGGCCCACGTACTGTAGGTAAAACCAATATTGGATGTATCTTTACAGGTATCAAAGATGGCGTTGAAAAGACCATCTACATCTACAATGTTTGCGACCATCAGGAATGTTACGCAGAAGTTGGTTCACAAGCAATTTCTTACACGACTGGCGTTCCAGCCATGATTGGGACAAAATTGGTTATGAACGGTACTTGGAAACAAGCTGGAGTTTACAACCTTGAAGAATTGGATCCAGATCCATTTATGGAAGCTTTGAATGAGTATGGTTTGCCATGGGTTGTGGTTGAAAATCCACAAATGGTGGACTAATGAAGCTAGAACAAGTACCAACACCAGCTTACATCATTGACTTAGCAAAGTTAGAAGCCAACTGTCGCATTTTACAATATGTTCAAGAAGAAGCTGGCTGTAAGGTTTTGCTTGCCCAGAAGGCATATTCCCTTTACAAAACTTATCCCTTGATTAGCCAGTATCTATCTGGTACGACAGCTAGTGGACTCTATGAAGCTAAGCTAGCTAGGGAAGAATTTCCAGGAGAAGTCCATGTATTTGCGCCTGCTTTCAAGGATGCAGACTTGGAGGAATTGCTGGAGATAACGGATCATATCGTCTTTAACTCAGAGAGACAATTGCGTAAGTATGGGGCTCGTTGTCGGGAGGCTGGTATCAGTATAGGTCTCCGTATCAATCCCCAATGTTCAACTCAGGGTGATCACGCGCTTTATGACCCTTGTGCTCCAGGCTCTCGCTTTGGCGTAACTTCAGACAAGATACCAAGTGATTTGTTGGATTTAGTGGATGGTCTTCATTTTCACACCCTTTGCGAGCAGGGAGCAGATGATTTAGAGACAACTTTGAAAGCAGTAGAAGAGCAATTTGGAGCCTATTTGCATCAGGTCAAATGGCTCAATATGGGGGGCGGACACCACATCACAAGAGAGGACTATGATGTAGATTTGCTGATTTCTGAGATCAAGCGTATCCGAGAAACTTACAATCTTGAAATCTATATCGAGCCTGGTGAAGCCATTGCGCTCAATGCAGGTTATCTAGCAACTGAAGTATTGGATATTGTCGAAAACGGTATGGAAATCTTGGTTTTAGACGCCTCTGCGACCTGCCATATGCCTGATGTACTTGAGATGCCCTATCGTCCACCTTTGAGAAATGGATTTGCCGCTCAGGAAAAAGCCCATACCTATAGACTTTCTTCCAATACCTGTCTGACAGGAGATGTGATTGGTGATTATAGCTTTGAAAATCCAGTTCAAATCGGTGATAGACTTTATTTTGAAGATATGGCTATTTACTCATTTGTCAAAAATAATACCTTTAATGGTATTGGATTGCCAAGTCTCTATCTCATGGATGAGCAGGGTGACTGCAGATTAGTCAAATCTTTTGGTTATCAAGACTTTAAAGGGAGATTATCATGATGGACAGTCCCAAAAAATTAGGCTATCGCATGCCAGCAGAATACGAGCCCCATCATGGTACCCTTATGATATGGCCAACTCGACCAGGTTCATGGCCCTTTCAAGGAAAGGCTGCCAAAAGAGCTTTCAGCCAGATCATTAAGACTATAGCAGAAGGGGAAAGAGTCTATCTTTTGGTTGGCCAAGACTACTTAGCTGAAGCCCAATCTTATCTTGGAGACAAGGTTATTTATCTAGACATTCCCACCAATGATGCCTGGGCGCGTGATACGGGTCCGACCATTCTTATCAATGATGAAGGCCAGAAATTAGCCGTGGATTGGTCTTTCAATGCTTGGGGTGGTGCTGTTGATGGTCTTTATCAAGATTATGAAGATGATGACCAAGTAGCCAGTCGTTTTGCTGAGACCTTGGAAATGCCTGTTTATGATGCCAAGCCTTTTGTACTGGAAGGCGGAGCGATACATAGCGATGGTCAAGGAACCATTCTCGTGACTGAAAGTTGCTTGCTTAGTTCTGGTCGCAATCCTCATCTTAGTAAGGAAGAAATCGAAACCACCTTATTAGAGTGCCTTGGAGCTGAAAAAGTTATCTGGCTTCCTTATGGTATTTATCAGGACGAAACCAATGAACACGTTGACAATGTTGCTGCCTTTGTTGGTCCTGCTGAGCTTGTTTTGGCTTGGACAGACGACAAAAGCGATCCTCAATATGCCATGTCAGCAGCTGATTTAGCGCTTTTAGAAAAGGAAACAGATGCAAAAGGTCGTCAGTTCACCATTCATAAACTTCCAATTCCAGCTCTTCATCAAGTTGTAACCAAAGAGGATTTACCAGGCTACATCTATGAAGAAGGAGAAGAAGAGCGATACGCAGGTGAACGACTAGCAGCTTCCTACGTAAACTTTTATATTGCCAACCAGGCTGTCCTAGTTCCTCAGTTTCAGGATAAAAACGACCAAGTGGCCTTAGATATCCTCAGCAAGTGTTTTCCAGACCGTAAAGTTGTCGGAATACCAGCCAGAGATATTCTTTTAGGTGGTGGCAATATCCACTGTATCACCCAACAAATCCCAGAATAGGAGAAAAAGATGAGAAATGTAAGAGTTGCAGCCATTCAGATGCAATGCGCTAAGGATGTGTCAACAAATATCCAAACCGCAGAGCGTTTAGTACGTCAGGCTGCAGAACAAGGCGCACAAATTATTCTTTTACCCGAATTGTTTGAACGTCCATACTTTTGTCAGGAACGTCAGTATGACTACTACCAGCATGCCCAGTCGGTGACAGACAATACAGCTATTCAGCATTTTAAAACCATTGCCAAGGAGCTAAAGGTCGTTTTACCGATCAGTTTCTATGAAAAAGATGGCAATGTCTTATATAACTCTATTGCTGTCATTGATGCAGATGGGGAAGTGCTAGGCGTTTACCGAAAGACCCATATACCAGATGATCATTATTATCAAGAAAAGTTTTATTTTACGCCCGGTAACACTGGTTTCAAGGTCTGGGATACTCGCTATGCCAAGATTGGTATCGGTATCTGTTGGGATCAATGGTTCCCTGAAACAGCGCGCTGTCTTGCGTTAAATGGTGCTGAATTGCTCTTTTATCCTACAGCCATTGGTTCAGAGCCGATTTTGGATACAGATAGTTGTGGCCATTGGCAACGTACCATGCAAGGCCACGCAGCAGCAAATATTGTCCCAGTTATTGCAGCCAATCGTTATGGATTAGAGGAAGTCACTCCAAGTGAGGAAAATGGTGGACAGAGTTCCAGTCTTGACTTCTACGGTTCATCCTTTATGACGGATGAAACAGGAGCTATTCTAGAACGAGCTGAAAGACAAGAAGAAGCTGTTCTGTTAGCAACTTATGACCTAGATAAGGGAGCAAGCGAACGCCTAAACTGGGGCTTATTTCGAGATAGAAGACCCGAAATGTATCAATGGATTACGGACTAGCAAGCAAACCTATATTTACAAATTTTAGAATATCTGACGACTGTCATGATAAAAAAAGCAAATAGCAGTAACCTCTGCCTATTTGCTTTTCTTTTTATAAAATATATTTCTCAATAGCACGCGCAACGCCGTCTTCTTCGTTGCTTGCTGTAACGGCATCCGCAAGAGATTTGACATAATCACTGGCATTTCCCATAGCAATGCCAAGTCCTGCAAACTGGAGCATTTCGATATCATTATTGGCATCGCCCATAGCCATAATTTCTGATGGCTCGATATTCAAAATCTCTGCTAGTCGAGAAAGAGCGGTAGCCTTTGTCGTACCAAGTGGCATGGCTTCATAAATGACAGGCTGTGAACGAACTCCACTAAATCGTTGACAGAGTTCCTCAGCAAAACGCTGCTCAAAATCGTCCGTTTGGCTATCTGTCCCCAAAAACATCCCTTGAAACATACGGTACTTGCCACTAGTCGCTTCCTCAAGAGAAATTTCAGTCAGGTCTGAAAAGACCAGCTTGGCATCATTTTGAACAATTTCATTAGGCTTACCACCGAGGACAAAATAATGCTCCTCATCAAAAAGAGTCAACTGAACATCACTTTTTTCAGCTAGGTCATAGAGATATTCGATGTCTGCTGGACTAAGTTCTTGCCAGTCAACTAGTCCCCAGTCACTTGTCTGGTGAGTTGAACAACCGTTATTGACAATGACATACTCATTCTGGAGGTCGAGTCCCAATTTTTTGTAGTAGGGGAGGACACCGAAAAGCGGGCGACCTGTACAGAGAACCAGTTTGACACCTTTTTCAATAGCTTGGTGAATAGCAGTAATGTGAGCTTGTGGGATTTCCTTGGCTTCATTGAGGAGGGTTCCGTCCATATCCAAGGCTAGTAGTTTAATCATAGGTCTTCCTTCTTTTTCTTTTGGTATTATTATAGCATATTTTGGAGGAAAGGAGGAGGAATCTTCGGGCCAATCATGGTATAATAAAAGGTAATGAAAAATTCCAACGAGGCAGAGATGAAATTACTTTATACTGATATTCGGACTTCTTTGACAGAAATTCTAACTAGAGAGTCGGAGGAGCTAGTTGCTGCTGGCAAGCGAGTCTTCTACATCGCCCCCAACTCTCTTTCATTTGAAAAGGAACGCGCCGTGCTGGAATGCTTGTCCCAGCAGGCTTCTTTTGCGATTACCGTCACGCGCTTTGCTCAAATGGCTCGTTACCTGATTTTGAATGACTTGCCTGCCAAGACTAGTCTAGATGACATCGGTCTTGGGATGGCCTTTTACAAATGCCTCACCGAACTTGATCCCAGGGACTTACGTGTTTATGGAGCTATCAAGCAGGATCCTCAATTTATCCAGCAGTTGATTGAATTGTACCACGAGATGACCAAAGCTCAGATGACTTTTTTGGACTTGGAGAGTTTGACGGATGAGGACAAGAGGGCCGATTTAGTCTTGATTTTTGAGAAGGTAACGGCCTACCTCAATCAAGGTCAGTTGGCTCAGGGAAGTCAGTTATCCCATTTGATTGAGGCTATTGAGAATGACAAGGTAAGTAGTGATTTTACTCAAATAGCCTTGATTATTGATGGATTTACCCGTTTTTCTGCTGAGGAAGAGCGAATTGTGGACCTACTTCATGGTAAGGGTGTTGAGATTGTCATTGGAGCCTATGCTAGTAAGAAAGCCTATACTAGCGCTTTTAGCGAAGGCAATCTCTACCAAGCCAGTGTGGAGTTTCTCCATCATCTAGCCTCTAAATACCAAACTCCTGCTCTGGATTGTTCTCAAACTCATGAAAAGATGGATAGTTTTGACAAGGCCTCTCGTTTGCTGGAGTCTTCTTATGACTTTTCAGACCTCACTTTGGAGATCGATGAGAAGGACCGTGAAAACCTGCAAATCTGGTCTTGTTTGACACAAAAGGAAGAGCTGGAGCTGGTGGCTCGGAGTATTCGTCAGCGATTACATGCAAATCCAGACCTGAGCTACAAGCATTTTCGTATTCTCTTGGGGGATGTAGCTTCTTACCAGTTATCTCTCAAAACCATTTTTGACCAGTATCAGATTCCTTTCTATCTTGGTAGAAGCGAATCCATGGCGCACCACCCTTTAACTCAGTTTGTCGAGTCTATTTTAGCTTTAAAACGCTATCGTTTCCGTCAGGAGGATTTGATAAACCTTCTTAGAACAGGTCTATATACCGATCTTAATCAGGCTGATATTGATGCTTTTGAGCAATATATCCGCTATCTTGGTATCAATGGCTTACCAGCCTTTCAGCAAACCTTTACCAAATCCCACCATGGAAAATTTAATTTGGAACGTTTAAATGCTCTTCGTCTGCGTATTTTAACACCTCTTGAAACCCTCTTTGCCAGTCGAAAACAAAAGGCTGAAAATCTCCTACAAAAATGGAATAGCTTTCTAAAAGAAGGAGAGGTGACCAAGCAGTTACAAGATTTAACAGCTACCATGAAAACCCTAGAGCAGGAAAGACAGACTGAAGTTTGGAAGGCATTCTGCCATGTTTTAGAACAATTTGCGACTGTTTTTGCTGGTTCATCAGTTAGTCTAGAGGACTTTCTTGCCTTGCTTCATTCTGGAATGAGCCTATCTCAGTATCGCACCATTCCAGCAACAGTAGATACCGTTCTGGTACAGAGCTATGATTTGATTGCCCCTCTGACTGCTGACTTTGTCTATGCCATTGGGCTGACTCAGGACAATTTACCAAAAATTGCGCAAAATACCAGTATTTTGACAGATGAAGAAAGACAAAGCTTAAACCAAGCGACGGAGGAAGGGGCACAATTGCTGATTGCCAGCAGTGAAAATCTCAAGAAAAATCGCTATACTATGCTTTCCTTGGTCAATTCTGCTCGTAAGCAGTTGGTCTTGTCGGCTCCAAGCCTTTTTAACGAAAGTGAAAGTAAGGAATCTGCCTATCTTCAAGAGTTGGTCCATTTTGGATTTAGTCGGAAAGAGAAGAGGATGAATCACAAAGGGCTGTCTAAGGAAAATATTGGGTCCTATCATAGTCTTTTGTCTAGTCTGGTTGCCTATCACCAGCAGGGCGAGATGAGTGAGACTGAGCAAGATTTGACCTTTGTCAAGGCTCTGGCGCGTGTGATGGGTAAAAAACTAGAACAGCAAGGTCTGGAAAATCCAGCCCTCCCAACCAGCCCAAGCAGTAAACCCTTAGCAAAGGACACCTTACAGGCTCTCTATCCTGCTGAACAGGAATTTTACCTGTCTACCTCTGGTTTGACGGAGTTTTACCGCAATGAATACAGTTATTTCCTCCGCTACGTGTTAGGCTTGCAGGAGGAATTGCGCCTACGTCCTGATGCCCGCAGTCACGGAAATTTCTTGCACCGTATCTTTGAACGTGCCTTGCAGTTGCCTGATGAAGATTCCTTTGACCACCGTCTAGAACAAGCTATCCAAGAAACCAGTCAAGAACGCGAATTTGAGGCTATTTATCAGGAAAGTTTGGAAGCCCAGTTTACCAAGGAAGTTCTGCTTGATGTGGCGCGGACAACTGGACATATTCTCCGACACAATCCAGCCATCGAAACCATCAAAGAAGAAGCAAATTTTGGTGGAAAAGAGCAGGCCTTTATTCAATTGGACAATGGGCGCAGTGTCTTTGTACGAGGCAAGGTGGACCGAATTGACCGTTTGAAAGCTGATGGATCGATAGGAGTAGTAGACTACAAATCCAGTCTGACCCAGTTCCAGTTTCCTCATTTCTTTAATGGCCTCAATTCTCAGTTGCCAACTTATCTAGCTGCCTTAAAAAGAGAAGGGGAGCAGAACTTTTTTGGTGCCATGTACTTGGAAATGGCTGAGCCTGTCCAATCTTTGATGTCCGTTAAAAGTCTGGCAGGTGCAGTAGTAGAAGCTAGCAAGTCAATGAAATACCAAGGCCTCTTTTTAGAAAAAGAAAGCAGTCATTTGGGTGAATTTTACAATAAAAATAAAGCCAATCAGCTGACGGAGGAGGAATTCCAGCTCCTACTGGACTACAATGCCCATCTTTACAAGAAAGCTGCTGAGAAGATTTTAGAAGGTCAGTTCGCCATTAACCCTTATACTGAAAATGGCAGAAGTATTGCACCGTATGTTCAGCAACATCAAGCCATCACAGGATTTGAAGCCAATTACCATTTGGGGCAAGCCCGTTTCCTAGAAAAGTTGGACTTAACTGATGGCAAGCGTCTGGTCGGAGAAAAACTCAAGCAAGCTTGGTTTGAAAAAATAAGAGAGGAGTTGAATCGATGAAGCCTATTCCCTTTTTAACTGAGAAGGAAATTCAAAAATTGCAAGACGCAGAAGCAAATTCGAGCAAGGAACAAAAGAAAACTGCCGAGCAAATTGAAGCCATCTACACTTCTGGTCAGAATATCCTCGTTTCAGCATCGGCTGGTTCTGGGAAGACTTTTGTCATGGCAGAGCGCATTCTAGATCAATTAGCGCGTGGAGTGGAAATCAGTCAACTCTTTATCTCAACCTTTACCGTTAAGGCTGCCACAGAGCTTAAAGAACGTTTGGAGAAAAAAATAAGCCAACAAATCCAAGAAAGTAGCGATGTTGACCTCAAACAACACTTGGGTCGCCAGTTGGCAGACCTACCCAACGCTGCCATCGGTACCATGGACTCATTTACACAAAAGTTCCTTAGCAAACACGGTTATCTACTTGATGTTGCTCCTAATTTCCATATTTTACAAAACCAGAGCGAGCAACTCCTTCTAAAAACCGAAGTCTTTCATGAGGTCTTTGAAGCCCATTACCAAGGTAAACAGAAAGAGACCTTTAGTCATTTGCTGAAAAATTTTGCAGGGCGTGGCAAGGATGAACGTGGTCTGCGCCAGCAGGTCTACAAAATCTATGACTTCCTCCAATCCACCAGCAATCCTCAGAAATGGCTGAGTGAATCTTTCCTCAAAGGCTTTGAAACAGCTGATTTTACTTGTGAAAAAGAAAAACTGACCCAACAAATCCAGCAAGCCCTTTGGGATTTGGAAAGCTTTTTCCGTTATCATCTGGATAACGATGCCAAGGAGTTTCCAAAAGCTCCCTATCTAGAAAATGTTCAGTTGGTTCTGGATGAAATTGGCTCCCTAAATCAGGAGTCCGATAGTCAGGCTTATCAGGCAGTGCTTGCGCGTGTTGTCGCCATTTCGAAAGAGAAAAATGGTCGGGCTCTGACAAATGCGAGTCGTAAGGCTGATTTGAAACCACTGGCCGATGCCTACAACGAAGAGAGAAAGACCCAGTTTGCTAAACTAGGACAACTGTCAGACCAGATAACCATTCTCGACTATCAAGAACGTTATCATCAAGACATCTGGGAACTAGCTAAGACCTTCCAAACCTTCATGAGTGATTTTGTGGAGGCTTATCGTCAGCGTAAACGTCAGGAAAATGCCTTTGAATTCGCTGATATCAGCCATTACACCATTGAGATTTTAGAAAATTTCCCGCAAGTTCGTGAGGCTTATCAGGCTCGCTTCCACGAAGTCATGGTCGATGAGTATCAGGATACCAACCACATTCAAGAACGGATGTTGGAATTGCTGTCGAATGGTCACAATCGCTTTATGGTGGGGGATATCAAGCAGTCCATCTACCGTTTCCGTCAGGCAGATCCCCAGATTTTCAATGAAAAATTCCAACGCTATGCGCAAAATCCCCAAGAAGGAAGGCTCATTCTCCTCAAGGAAAATTTCCGTAGTAGTTCAGAAGTGCTGTCAGCAACTAATGATGTTTTTTCACGCCTTATGGACCAAGAAGTCGGCGAAATCAACTATGATAGTATGCACCAGCTTGTTTTTGCCAATAGTAAACTGACTCCCAATCCAGACAACAAGGCAGAATTTCTCCTCTATGACAAGGACGATACAGGTCAGGAAGAAGAGAGCCAAGCAGAAACGAAATTAACTGGTGAAATGCGCTTAGTTATCAAGGAAATCCTTAAACTTCATCAGGAACAAGGTGTTGCCTTTAAAGAAATCGCCCTTCTGACCTCCAGCCGCAGTCGTAATGACCAGATTCTTCTCGCCCTGTCTGAGTACGGGATTCCTGTTAAAACCGACGGAGAGCAAAACAATTATCTCCAATCCCTAGAAGTGCAAGTCATGCTAGACACTCTTCGTGTCATTCATAATCCCCTGCAAGACTATGCCTTGGTTGCCCTTATGAAGTCTCCAATGTTTGGCTTTGATGAGGACGAGTTAGCACGTTTATCTCTTCAGAAAGCGGAGGATAAAGTCCAAGAAAATCTCTATGAGAAACTGGTCAATGCACAAAAAATGGTAAGTAGCCAAAAAGTCTTGATTCACTCAGCTCTAGCTGAGAAACTAAAGCAATTCATGGATATCTTGGTTTCTTGGCGCCTGTATGCCAAAACCCACTCCCTATATGACTTGATTTGGAAGATTTATAACGACCGTTTTTATTATGATTATGTGGGGGCTTTACCAAATGGTCTTGCTAGACAGGCTAATCTCTATGCACTAGCTCTACGTGCTGATCAATTTGAAAAGAGCAATTTCAAAGGCTTGTCGCGTTTTATTGGTATGATTAACCAAGTTTTAGAAGCTCAGCACGATTTGGCAAGCGTGGCTGTCGCACCGCCAAAAGATGCAGTAGAGCTCATGACCATCCACAAAAGTAAAGGGCTAGAGTTTCCTTACGTCTTTATCCTCAATATGGATCAAGATTTCAACAAGCAAGACAGCATGTCAGAGGTCATTCTCAGTCGTAAAAACGGTCTAGGTGTCAAATATATTGCCAAAATGGAGACAGGAGCAGTGGAAGATCACTATCCTAAAACCATCAAACTCTCCATTCCTAGCTTGACCTATAGGCAGAACGAAGAGGAATTACAGCTGGCAAGCTATTCAGAGCAGATGCGTCTGCTGTATGTTGCTATGACACGGGCTGAGAAAAAGCTCTATCTTATCGGTAAGGGTTCTCGTGAAAAGCTGGAAGCCAAGGAATACCCAGCAGCTAAAAATGGAAAACTAAATAGCAACACTAGACTTCAAGCCAAGAATTTCCAAGATTGGATTTGGGCTATCATTAAAGTGTTTGCCAAGGATCATCTCAACTTTAGCTATCGTTTTGTTGGTGAAGATCAGCTGACTAGAGAAGCTATCGGAGAGTTGGAAAACAAGAGCCCTCTACAAGATAGCTCTCAAGCAGACAACCGCCAGTCTGAAACCATCAAAGAAGCTCTGGAAATGCTGAAAGAGGTGGAAGTTTATAATACTCTTCACCGCGCAGCCATTGAGCTTCCTAGTGTTCAAACCCCAAGTCAAATCAAGAAATTCTATGAACCAGTTATGGATATGGAAGGTGTCGAGATTGCAGGTCAAGGCCAGTCAGTAGACAAGAAAATTAGCTTTGAGTTACCAGATTTTTCAACCAAAGAAAAGGTAACAGGAGCTGAGATTGGTAGTGCTACCCACGAACTCATGCAGAGAATTGACCTAAGTCAGCGACCAACCCTTGCTAGCCTGACAGAAACTCTCAAACAAGTTCAAACCAGCCCAGCTGTCAGAGACAAGATCAATCTTGCTAAAATTCTTTCATTCTTTGACACAGCACTTGGTCAAGAAATTCTTGCTAATACAGACCATCTTTATCGCGAGCAACCTTTCTCCATGCTCAAACGAGATCAAAAGAGTCAGGAAGACTTCGTTGTCCGTGGAATCTTGGACGGCTATCTGCTTTATGAGGATCGTATCGTTCTTTTCGACTACAAGACAGACCGCTATGACGAGCCAAGTCAACTCATAGACCGCTATCGTGGTCAATTAGCCCTTTATGGAGAGGCTTTATCACGAGCCTATTTGATTGAAAATATTGAAAAATACTTGATTTTACTCGGTAAAGACGAGGTTCAAGTTGTAAAAGTATAATCTAGAAAGGAGACCTCATGACACTTCCAGTTAGAAAATCCCTGCACGATGCGGTTTTACAGGCTTCAAAAGCCGATACTTGGGAACAGGCTACCAAGGAATGGAATGAAGTTTCCTTGATTTTTAATGGTATCGGCCGTAGCAATTGTGTTTGTGGGAATGCTATCAAATACGCCTACGAACTCTTTAACGGTGTCACAGGCCAACGCCTCTTTCCAATCGGCAGCGATTGTGTTCGTCATTTTCATCGATTGTCCCTTGACCAGCAACTAGAAGAGGAAGAAAAATTACTCAGAAAGGTTGAAAATCTTACCAGAAAAGCCCAGAAAAAGGAAAAAATCAAGGTCAATAAAAGTGACTTTGACGAGCGACTTCTAAAATGGCTCTGGGAAAAAGGCGTTTTCAAGCCTAATCGTGGCAATCAGTTCGCACCTGAGAGAGACTACCAACTCTTCCTAGAAGTCTTTCAAGGAGGAAATTGGACCAAGGCTGAGCCAAAGAAGAAGGCTCGCATGGAAGAAGTCCTTGAAAAATGCATTAAGCCCTTTTTACTTGGAAAACCGGATGATCAACTCTACCTTGTCAAGCTAGGCAAGGAGAAAATTGACTACGAACAAGAACTCCGTATCCAGGCAGAGAAAGAGCGCAAGAAGAGGGATAAAATCGCCAAGCAATATGCAGACAATCTGGTCCTAGCCATGGGACCAGCAGAGCGTGCCTATCAAGACTACTTTGGCTTTACAGAAACCCTAACTCAAGTAGAACGCAAGTGGGAGAAAATCCTTTTTGGTAAAAATCGAACAGAACGTACTATCAAGGCCAAACAATACCAAAAAGAGCTGGAAAAAGACCAACGAATTGCTAGTCAGAATCCAATTGAAAGAAAGCAGAAGCAGACCTGGCTTCTCAATTCCTATTTTCGTGAGCTTCCTGACGAAAAATCCCGCTTTGCTCGACTCTTATTAGAATATCGAAAAAGTGGAGAAGTGCCATTTTCAACTGAATATCTGTCAGACCATCTTCTCGACTTTTTCTATAAAATGAAAGCCTTTGAGTTTGAAATCGCACCAGAACAAGTTCGAGATTTTCTAAAAGAAAGCCTCCAGGCAGATCATCTATCCTCAGCACAAGAAAGCTGGATAGAAGGAATACTTATCAACTGTATTAAACCATTTTTAGAACGATTATTGATATAAGTAACACCTACCGTGGAAATGCCATGGTAGGTTACATTTTATCCAAAAAGAGAAAATAGGAAATGGCAAACCCTGCTCCTTCGTATTTTATATATAAAACAAAGTATGAAAACGTAAAGCAATTTTAAGACTTTTTTGTAAATTAAGAGTATAATTAAAGTGTGTTACCTTTTTATAAAATAACAAGCTAATATAATAAATTTTAGCTTGCATATTTTTAAAATTTTATTTCAAGGAGGAATCATGGAAAAGTATTTTGGTGAAAAACAGCAGCGTTTTTCATTTAGAAAATTATCAGTAGGACTTGTATCTGCGACGATTTCAAGTTTATTTTTTATGTCTGTTTTAGGAAGTTCATCTGTGGATGCTCAAGAGACTAAAGGTGTTCACTATAAATATGTGACAGAGTCAGAGCTATCATCAGATGAGCAGAATAAGCTTATCTATGATATTCCGACATACGTGGAGAATGATGATGAGACTTATTATCTTGTTTATAAATTAAATTCCCAAAATCAACTGGGGGAATTGCCAAATACTGGAAGCAAGAATGAGATGCAAGCCCTAGTTGCTGGTGCTAGCTTAGCTGCTCTGGGAATTTTAATTTTTGCTGTTTCCAAGAAAAAAGTTAAGAATAAAACGGTATTACATTTAGTATTGGTTGCAGGAATAGGAAACGGTGTTCTTGTATCCGCTCATGCTTTAGAAAATAATCTTTTGCTAAATTACAATACGGACTATGAATTGACTTCTGGAGAAAAATTGCCTCTTCCTAAAGACATTTCAGGTTACACATATATTGGATATATCAAAGAGGGAAAAACTACTTCTGAGTCTAAAGTAAATAATCAAGAGAAATCCGTAGCCACTCCTACAAAACAACAAAAGGTGGAATATAGTGTTACACCGAATTTTGTAGAGAATCCATCAACAGTACAAGCTATTCAGGAACAAACACCTGTTTCTTCAACTAAGCCGACAGAAGTTCAAGTAGTTGAAAAACCTCTTTCTACAGAATTAACGAATCCAAGAAAAGAAGAGAAACAATCTTCAGATTCTCAAGCACAGTTGGCAGAACACAAGAATCTAGAGACGAAGAAAGACGAGAAAGTTTCTCCAAAAGAAAAGACTGGGGTAAATACATTAAATCCACAGGATGAAGTTCTATCAGGTCAGTTGAATAAACCTGAACTCTTATATCGTGACGAAACTATAGAAACAAAAATAGATTTTCAAGAAAAAGTTCAGGAGAATTCTGATTTAGCTGAAGGAACTGTAAGAGTCAAACAAGAAGGTAAATTAGGTAAGAAAGTTGAAATCATAAGAATATTCTCTGTAAACAAGGAAGAAGTTTCTCGAGAAATTGTTTCAACTTCAACAACTGCGCCTGTTACAAGAATAGTCGAAAAAGGTACTAAAAAAGCGCAAGTTATAAAGGAACAACCTGAGACTGTCACAGAACATAAGGACCTACAAGCTGGATCTATTGTTAAACCCGCGGTCCAACCAGAGTTACCAGAGGCTGTAGTAAGTGATAAAGGCGTACCGGAAGTCCAGCCAGCGTTACCGGAAGCAGTCGTAACAGATAAAGGGAAACCTGAAGTTCAACCAGCGTTGCCAGAGGCTGTAATAAGTGATAAAGGAGAACCAGAAGTTCAGCCTGAATTGTCAGCAGCAGTAGTGACAGACAAAGGCGAACCAGAAGTTCATGAAAAACCAGAATATACAGGTGTACAAGCCGGAGCTATTGTTGAACCTGAAAAAGTTGAACCGGAATATGCTGGAGTACAAGCTGGGGCTGTAGTAGAACCAGAGAAGGTAAGTCCGCCAAAAGAGTACACAGGTGTGCAAGCCGGAGCGATAGTCGAGCCAGAAAAAGTAGAAGCACCGAAAGAATATACAGGAGTACAAGCTGGGGCGATAGTCGAACCAGAAAAAGTAGAACCACCGAAAGAGTATACAGGGGTTCAAGCTGGAGCGATAGTCGAACCAGAAAAAGTGGAACCACCGAAAGAATACACAGGGAAAATTGAATCACCGAAAACAGAGAAGCCTAAACCTGCAGTAGAGTTAAACAATACAACAGAAAACAATAATGTAGAAAAAAATGCTAGTGCACTTCTTCGAATGAATTTTGTTAAAGATAACAAAGCATTATCAGGAACGGGTTCAGCTACTTTTATAGCTCCTAACGTATTGTTGACAGTAGCGCATAATTTTATTAATAATTCTTCAGATAACACTACTGGTGAGTTTAGGGGAGATAAAGCTAAAAACACATATGAATGGCAGTCACCTGATGGACAAAAAGGTTCATTCACTTCAGATGATATTCACTTCTATAATCAAAAAGATTATCCAAAAGGCTTTATCTACGATTTAGCAGTTATTAAATTACCTGAATCTACTAGAAGACAGTATGCCAACTTAGTAGAAAATTACTCGAAAGTAAATGTTAATGACAAACTAAATGTTCATGGATATCCTGCTGGGCAGTATACTCACTTAAAAGATACTACTGTAGAAATGGAACAAAAATACGCTAATAATACTTATGGTGTCCAATACCAAGGTGGAAAAGCTGGTATGAGTGGTGGAGGAATCTTTAACTCTAAAGGAGAAGTCATTGGTATACACCAAAATGGAGCTGAAAATCGTTCAGGAGGATTGATTTTATCTCCAACACAATTAGCTTGGATTAGAAGTATTATAAACGGTAAAGAAATTACACCTAAATATGATGCTCTTGAACGTCATAAAGATGAGAAAAAAGATGACACTAAAGAAGAGAAAGAAATTGTTAAAAAATTAGAACTTAGAAATATTTCTTCTGTTGAACTATATTCGAAAGAAGGAGATAAGTATCGTCATGTAACTTCACTTTCAAGTGTGCCAAACATCTCTTCAAATTACTTTATGAAAGTTAAGTCAGAGAATTTTAAGGATGTAATGCTTCCAGTTGAAAGTATTACTAATGATAATAAAGATAATAGAGAAGTCTATAAAATAGTGGCTCGCGTAAATAATTTGATACAACATGAAAATGATAGAGTATTAGATAATTATACATACTACCTACCTAAGACGGTAAGTAGTGAAAATGGTGTTTATACATCATTTAAAAATCTTGTAGATGATATGAATAGTAACCCACATGGTACATTTCGTCTAGGGGCGACTATGGATGCTCGTGAAGTAGAACTTTTGGAAGGTCAAGAAAGTTATATTAATCACGAATTTAGTGGTACATTAATAGGTTCAAACAAGGATAAGAACTATGCTGTATATAACCTGAAAAAACCGTTATTTAACGTTTTAAATCATGCTAATATTCGAGATCTTTCAATAAAAGAAGCAAATGTTTCTTCTAAAGAAGATGCTGCTACAATAGCGAAAGAAGCGAAAAATGGTACTAACATTACTAATGTTCACTCATCTGGTGTAATTGCTGGTGAACGTGGCATTGGTGGTTTAGTTTCACAAGTTACAGATTCTAAAATCTTGAATAGTAGTTATACTGGTAGAATAACTAATACTTATGACACAAAGGCTACTTATCAAATAGGTGGTTTAGTTGGTAAACTTTCAGGAGCTAGAGCTTCAATTGATAGATCAGTTTCGTCTATTGATATGGCGACAAATGCTAATCAAGGAGACCAAATTGTTGGTGGTATAGCGGGAGTTGTTGATGATAGAGCGACAATCAGTAATAGCTATGTTGAAGGTAATGTTAATAATGTGAAACATTTTGGTAAAGTTGGTGGAGTCGTTGGTAATCTTTGGGATAATTCAGGAGAAGTTGAAAATTCAGGTCGACTATCTGATGTGCTAAGTGATGTTAATGTTACTAATGGGAACGCTATAGTTGGTTATGATTTTAATGGTATTAAAGCATTTAAGACATATAGTAATAAAAATAATAAAGTAGTAAATGTAGTTCAAGTGGACGATGAACTTGTAACTAAAGATTCAGATGTACAAAGAGGTACGATATTAGAATCTGACAAAGTGAATGCTAAAAAAGTTGAGTTAGTTTCTAAACAAAGTACTAAAGTAGAAGACTTCAATTTCTCTTCTAGATATGTAACTGACTATAGAAATCTTGAAAATGCCGATTCATCAAAAGAACAAGTTTATAAAAATATTGAAAAATTATTACCATTCTATAATAGAGAAACAATAGTTAAGTACGGGAATTTAGTAGAGACTAGTAGTAATCTTTACAAAAAAGAATTATTATCAGTAGTTCCTATGAAAGATAAAGAAATAATTAGTGATGTTAACGGAAGTAAATCAAGTATAAATAAACTATTACTATATTACACGGACAATACATCAGAAACGATAAATATACAATATCAAAGTGATTTTTCAAATGTAGCAGAGTATAGTTTGAATGGTACAAAATTAATTTACACACCAAATACATTACTTCGAAATTATAAAAATATTTTAGATGAAGTATTACCAGAATTAAATAAAGTAGAATATAAATCAGATGCAATTAGAAAAGTATTAGATATTTCTAAAGGTATTAGTTTAACAGAGTTATATCTAGATGAACAATTCGACAAAACAAAAGCAAACATTGAAGATAGTTTATCAAAACTTCTTTCTGCTGACGCGGCAATAGCTGAAAATAGTAATTCAATAATTGATAATTATGTAATAGAAAAAATTAAGAATAATAAAGAAGCGTTACTTCTAGGTTTAACTTATCTAGAACGTTGGTATAATTTTAAATATGATAATGCAAGTGCTAAAGATTTAGTTATGTATCACTTGGATTTCTTCGGTAAATCAAATAGTTCAGCCTTAGATAATGTTATTGAACTAGGTAAGTCTGGCTTTAACAATTTATTAGCGAAAAATAATGTAATTACTTATAATGTATTATTAGCGAAAAATTATGGAACTGAAAGTTTATTTAAAGCATTAGAAGGATATAGAAAAGTATTTTTACCAAAAACTTCTAACAACGAGTGGTTTAAAAAACAAACAAAAGCTTATATAGTAGAAGAAAAATCTACGATTAAAGAGGTAAGTGATAAACAATCAATAGCAGGTAGTCCATATTCTATTGGTGTATATGATAGATTAACTAGCCCATCATGGAAATATCAAAGTATGGTGTTGCCGTTATTAACACTACCTGAAAAATCTGTGTTTATGATAGCGAATATCTCTACTATTGGATTTGGTGCATATGATAGATATAGAAGTAAAGAATATCCTAAGGGAGAAAAATTAAATAAATTTGTTGAAGAGAATGCACAAGCAGCGGCTAAACGATTTAGAGACCATTATGATTATTGGTATAAAATTCTAGATAATGAAAATAAAGAAAAATTATTTAGAAGTATCCCAGTATATGATGCATTTAGATTTGGAAATGATGAAGATAATAAGTTACAAGAAGCTAACTTTGAAACTAATCATCCAGCAATAAAACATTTCTTTGGTCCAGCAGGTAATAATGTAGTTCACAATGCTAATGGTGCATATGCAACAGGGGACGCATTCTACTATATGGCTTATCGTATGCTTGATAAATCTGGTGCGGTAACATATACGCATGAAATGACGCATAACTCAGATAGAGAAATTTATCTTGGTGGCTATGGTCGAAGAAGTGGCTTGGGACCAGAGTTCTTCGCAAAAGGCTTATTGCAAGCACCAGACCATCCAAATGACGCAACCATCACCATCAACTCGATCTTGAAACATTTAAAATCGGATAGCAAAGAAGGAGAACGATTACAAATACTCGATCCAACTACGAGATTTAATAGTGCAGATGATTTGAAGCAATATGTCCACAATATGTTTGATGTTGTCTATATGTTGGAATATCTTGAAGGACAATCAATCATTCAACATTTATCTAATTCAGAGAAAATGACTGCACTGAGAAAAATTGAGAATGTATTCGTCAAGGATCCAGATGGAAATAACGTATATGCAACAAATGTTGTCAGAGATCTAACAGTAGAAGAAGCTAAAAAACTACGTTCATTCAATGATTTGATTGATAATAATATTATTTCGTCTAGGGAATATGCGTCAAAAACATACGAAAGAAATGGCTATTTTACTATAAAACTATTTGCGCCGATTTATGCAGCATTAAGTAATGATGACGGAACGCCAGGTGATCTAATGGGACGTCGTATGGCATATGAACTATTAGCTGCTAAAGGATTTAAAGATGGTATGGTACCATATATTTCAAATCAATTTGAACCCGATGCTAGGGAAAATAATAAAACGATTAGCTCATATGGTAAAACAAAAGGGTTAGTGACAGATAAATTGGTACTTCAGAAATTATTTAATGGACAATACCACACTTGGAGTGATTTTAAAAAAGCTATGTATACAGAGCGTCAAACTAAGTTCAATAAATTGAACAAAGTTACCTTTAATGATACAACACAGCCATGGACTTCCTTTGCAAGAAAAACTACTAGTAGGATAGAGGATTTACAGAGTTTAATGGATATTGCTGTCCGTCAGGATGCAGAAGGAACTCATTGGGATAACTATAATCCAGAGACTGACAGTGCGGTTCATAAGTTGAAGAGAGCGATTTTTAAAGCTTATCTTGACCAAACCGATGATTTTAGAAGTTCAATTTTTGATAATAAAAAATAGTATTTACTATTAGGAAATAAAAAGCAAATGTAGAGGATTAGAATTGTCATTATTAAAAAAAGATAAATTTTCCATTCGGAAAATAAAAGGTATTGTTGGTTCAGTATTTCTTGGGAGTCTTTTATTTGCACCCTCAGTTGTGAGGGCATCCACATATCACTACTTGGATTATGCTAATTTGACGCAAAATGAACGTGCTCACCTGAAATCAGGTACTCCTGATGAATCAAAAGAGTCATATGCCTTGATTTATGAAAAAGACGCATTACCAAACACAGGAAGTTCTCAATCTATTATGACTGTATTTGGTTTATTGACCATCGCTAGTATTGTTGTAGTTATTACAAAAGATAAGAGAAATAAAAAAATAGCTACATTTTTGATTGTAGGGGCGACAGGTTTAGTTACACTATCAACTGCTTCAGCACTTAATTTGAATACTAACATTCATGAGTCTGGTCGTGATGGTGTGTTGCAAATTTCTGGTTACAGATATGTTGGTTACCTGGAGCTTGATGATAGAACTGTTTTGTCGGTTTCTCCGGCATCAACTGTTTCGCCAGTTGAGCAACCCAAAGTTGTGACAGAGAAAGGCGAATCTAAGGTTCAACCAGCATTACCGGAAGCGGTTGTAACCGAAAAAGGGAAACCAGAAGTTCAACCAGCATTACCTGAAGCGGTTGTGACTGATAAAGGGGAACCAGAAGTTCAACCAACATTACCTGAAGCGGTTGTGACTGATAAAGGAAAACCGGAAGTTCAACCAGCATTACCAGAAGCGGTTGTGACTGATAAAGGCAAACCAGAAGTTCAACCAACATTACCAGAAGCTGTTGTGACTGATAAAGGGGAACCAGAAGTTCAACCAGCATTACCTGAAGCGGTTGTGACTGATAAAGGGAAACCAGAAGTTCAGCCAGCGTTACCAGAAGCTGTTGTGACTAATAAAGGGAAACCAGAAATTCAGCCAGCGTTACCAGAAGCTGTTGTGACTGATAAAGGGGAACCGGAAGTTCATGAGAAACAAGAATATACAGCTCCAATTGACGGTAATCTTGTTGAACCAGAAGTTCATGAAAAACCAGCATACACGGAACCTGTAAGCACCACAGGAGTAGATGAAAACGGAAACTTGATTGAGCCACCTGTTATTGACATTCCAGAGTATACTGAACCAATATCTACAGTTTCAGAAGTTGCACCAGAAAGAGAAGAGTTGCCTTCTTTACACACTGACATTCGTACAGAGACTATTCCTAAAACGACTATAGAAGAATCTGATTCTACCAAATTTATAGGCGATGATTCTGTTAAACAAGTTGGTGAGGATGGCGAACGTCAAATTGTTACTAGCTATGAAGAGTTACATGGCAAAAAAATCAGTGAACCAGTTGAAACCGTAACTGTGTTAAAAGAAATGAAGCCTAAAATTCTTGTAAAAGGTACAAAAGAAAAGACTAAAGAAAAAACAGCTCCCGTTTTGACTTTGGAACGAACAGATACAAATGTATTAGACCGCTCCGCAAATCTTTCTTATCATTTAGTTAATGCAGATGGAGTCAAGATCAATAAAATTACTGCGACAATTAAAGATGGAAATGAAATTGTCAAAACAGTAGATTTAACTTCAGAGCAATTAAATAAGCAGGTAGAAGATTTAAAATTCTACAAGGACTATAAGATAGAAACCACTATGACCTATGACCGTGGTAAGGGAGAAGAGACTGCAACATTAGAAGAGAAGCCACTTCGCTTGGATTTGAAAAAAATTGAGTTGAAAAACATTGCCTCAACAAATCTTGTAAAAGTTGAAGAAGATGGAACAGAAACATTGAACGACTTCCTGACTGAGACACCAACAGAGACTGAAAAATACTATCTCAAAGTGACTTCTCGGGATAACAAAGTGACTCGTTTAGCAGTTGATAAAATCGAAGAGATTAATCAGGCTGGCCAAGTTCTCTACAAAGTAACCGCAAGAGCTGTTGACCTTATTCAGCATACTGACCCAAGTAAGATACGAAATGAGTACGTTTATTACATGGAAAAACCACGACCAAAGGTTGGAAATGTATATTACAACTTCAAAGAACTCATTGAAGATATGCAGAAAAAACCTGATGGTGAGTTTAAACTTGGGGCTGACTTAAATGCAACTAACACACCAACCCCGAACAAATCATATGTGACGAATGTGTTCAAAGGAAAATTATTGAGTGATGGAAGTAATCACTTCACTATCCATAATCTAGCACGGCCATTATTTGCAAGAGCTGAAAATGCTCACATCCATGACATTAATCTGGGTAATGTAAACATAAACATGCCTTGGGCTGACCGAACAGCACCACTCGGTGAAAACTTTAAGAATTCAACAATAGAAAATATCAAAGTGACTGGCCAAGTTGTTGGTAACAATGATGTGACGGGTATGGTGAACAAACTTGACGAATCCATCATGCGCAATGTTGCTTTCATTGGTAAAATCGAAAGTGTGGGTAACAAAGGTTGGTGGTCTGGTGGACTTGTCAGCGAAAGTTGGCGAAGTAATGTTGATAGCTCTTATGTAGATGCAAATATTAAGGCAAACAACGCCAAATTCGGTGGACTGATTGCGAAAATCGACCACGGTGTAAACCCTATGGATGTAAAACAAAAAGGTCACTTGACTAAATCCGTTGTTAAAGGATCCATGACTCTCAAAACAAATAACCAAAGCGGTGGACTCATTCACGATAACTACAATTGGGGATGGGTTGAAAACAACATCAGCATGATGAAAGTAAACAATGGTGAAATCATGTACGGTTCCGGTTCAGTGGATTCGGGCGACCCAGACTTTGGATTCCATTACTTCAAGAACAATGTATATGTGAAAGATGTTGCGTCAGGCAATGTTTCATATGAACGTTCAAAACAAATTCAGGGTGTAGATCAAGCTGAAGCTGATAAACGTATCGCAACCTTCAATATCACTGCTGATAAGTATGAAATCACAGATCCTCTTGTGAATAGACTTAACAACCTAACAACTCGTGATAATGAGTATAAAACAACTCAAGATTATGACGCAACGCGTGAGCAGGCATACCACAACATTGAGAAACTACAACCCTTCTACAATAAAGAATGGATTGTAAACCAAGGTAACAGATTGGCTACAAGTTCAAACCTAATGACTAAAGAGGTGTTATCTGTAACAGGTATGAAGAATGGTCAGTTTGTGACGGACTTATCAGATATTGATAAGATTATGGTTCACTATGCGGATGGCACTAAAGAAGAAATGGTAGTTACCGCTAAAGCTGATTCTAAAGTAGCTCAAGTAAAAGAGTATGATGTAGCAGGTCAAAACATTGTCTATACACCAAATATGGTTGTTAAAAATCGAGACAAACTGATTGCAGATGTGAAAGAAAGACTTTCAAGTGTTGACCTAATTTCAGCTGAAGTACGCGCGTTAATGGATATACGTAAGAAGGCAGGAGAAAATACAGATGCTCGTAAAGATGGATATATTCGTAATCTATACTTAGAAGAAAGTTTTGCCGAAGTGAAGCAAAATCTAGATAAGTTAGTCAAATCCTTGATCGAAAATGAAGACCATCAATTGAACGGTGATGATGCCGCGATGAAATCGCTACTCAAGAAAGTAGAAGATAACAAAGCTAAAATCATGATGGGTCTAACTTATCTTAATCGTTACTATGATATCAAATATGGTGATTTGAGTATCAAGGATATGATGATGTTCAAACCTGATTTTTATGGTAAAACACCAAGTGTCATCGACCGTTTGATTCAAATTGGGTCAAGAGAGCATTTCTTGAAAGGTGATCGTACACAAGATGCCTACAAAGAAGTGATTGCTGGTGCAACTGGTAAAGGTGATTTACGTAGCTTCTTAGACTATAACATGCGTTTGTTTACAGAAGATAAAGATTTGAATGACTGGTTTATTCATTCTGCGAAAAACGTTTATGTAGTAGAACCTGAAACAAGCACGGAAGCCTTTAAAGATAAGCGACATCGTGTATTTGACGGTTTAAACAATGACGTTCACGGTCGTATGATTTTACCATTGCTCAACTTGAAGAAAGCCCATATCTTTATGATTTCAACCTATAACACGATGGCTTATAGCTCATTTGAGAAATATGGTAAGAACACTGAAGAAGAACGTAAGGAATTGAAGAAACGTATTGATGAAGTCGCTAAAGCGCAACAAACTTACTTAGATTTCTGGTCTCGTTTAGCTCTTCCAAGTGTTCGTAACAAACTTTTGAAGAGCGAATATATGGTGCCAACACCTGTTTGGGATAATCAATCTTATGCAGGAATTAAAGATGCAAATCGTCAAGGTTATGGAAAAGGTGGAGCCGTGGTATCTCCTATTCGTGAACTATTCGGCCCGACTGACCGTTGGCATCAAGTTAATGGAGCTATGGGAGCGATGGCAAAAATCTACGAAAAACCGTGGAAAGATGAGCAAGTATACTTCATGGTAACCAATATGCTTGACCAGTTTGGTATTTCTGCCTTCACACATGAAACCACACACATTAATGACCGTGTAGCTTACTTTGGAGGACATAACCATCGTCAAGGTACGGATTTGGAAGCCTTTGCTCAAGGTATGTTACAAACTCCTGATAAGTCAACAACAAATGGTGAGTATGGTGCATTAGGTATTAACATGGCCTACCATCGACCAAATGATGGAAACCAGTGGTATAATCCAGACCCTGACAAACTTCAAACACGCGATCAAATCGACCACTACATGAAGAACTACAATGAAGCTATGATGATGCTTGATTATGCAGAAGCTGAAGCTGTGCTTCCTAAGGTTAAAGGTGACAATAGTAAGTGGTTCAAGAAAATTGACCGCGAAACACGTCGACCTATGGATAGAAATAAACTAGGTGCTCCTCACCAATGGGACAAAGTGCGTGACTTGACAGACGCTGAGAAAGCAACCAAGCTGGAAACCATCGATGACTTGGTAAATAATAATTTCATGACCATTCACGGAAATCCAGGCAATAAAGTCTTCCACCCAGAGGACTTTGGTACAGCCTATGTCAATGTTAATATGATGGCGGGTATTTACGGTGGTAATACGAGTCCAGGTGCCCCCGGTTCTCTATCCTTCAAACATAATGCTTTCCGTATGTGGGGTTACTTTGGCTATGAAAATGGATTTATCGGATATGTATCTAGTAAATACCAAGGTGAAGCGGATAAACAAAACCAGGGTAGATTGGGTGATGATTTCATTATCAAAAAAGTTTCAAACAACCAATTCTTAAACCTTGAAGATTGGAAGAAACATTGGTATCATGATGTGAAAGCCAGAGCTGAAAAAGGATTCACAGAGATTACAATTGATGGACAAACCATTCACAATTATAACGAATTGAAAGCCTTATTCGACAAAGCTGTCACAGAAGACCTCAAGAAAGATGGAAACTACTCAAATACTGAGAATTTGAAATCCAAAGTATTCAAAGCCCTTCTTAAAAACACAGACGGTTTCTTTAACCAACTGTTTAAAAAAGACATTTAAATGTTTAAAATATAAAGGAGGCAGTTTTTTGCTCCCTATGAAAAGTCATCATTTGATGGCTTTTTTCTATACAGGGAGCTTAAAAGGCTATCATCAGACAAAATAGAGAAGGCATGATATAATATAAGGTAGATTTCTATGTAATTAAACAAGAACTGTTTGGACATCATTTGAAAACTCTCTATGTTCAAGCTATAGTAAAATAAAATAAGTTCTCTAAACCCTTGCTACGAAAGGAAAAAAACTCAATGGCTACTATTCAATGGTTTCCTGGTCACATGTCTAAAGCGCGTCGACAGGTGCAGGAAAATTTAAAATTTGTTGATTTTGTGACGATTTTGGTGGATGCACGCTTACCTCTATCTAGTCAAAATCCTATGTTGACCAAAATTGTTGGTGACAAACCAAAACTTTTGATTTTAAACAAAGCAGACTTGGCCGATCCAGCAATGACCAAAGAATGGCGTCAGTATTTTGAATCACAAGGAATCCAGACTCTGGCTATTAACTCCAAAGAGCAAGTGACTGTAAAAGTTGTAACAGATGCGGCCAAGAAGCTCATGGCTGATAAGATTACTCGTCAGAAAGAACGTGGTATCAAGATTGAAACCTTGCGTACCATGATTATCGGGATTCCAAATGCTGGTAAATCCACTCTCATGAACCGTTTGGCTGGTAAAAAAATTGCCGTTGTCGGTAATAAACCAGGGGTTACCAAGGGGCAACAATGGCTCAAAACCAATAAAGATCTTGAAATCCTAGACACGCCAGGAATTCTTTGGCCTAAGTTTGAAGATGAAACTGTTGCGCTTAAGTTGGCCCTAACTGGAGCTATCAAAGACCAGCTGCTTCCTATGGATGAGGTAACTATTTTTGGTCTCAATTATTTCAAAGAACATTATCCAGAAAAGCTGGCTGAACGCTTCAAACAAATGAAAATTGAGGAAGAAGCGCCTGTTATTATTATGGATATGACACGTGCCCTCGGTTTCCGTGATGACTATGACCGTTTCTACAGTCTCTTCGTGAAGGAAGTCCGCGACGGCAAACTCGGTAACTATACCTTAGATACATTGGAAGACCTCGATGGTGACGATTAAAGAAATCAAAAAACTCCTTGCTACTGTCAAGGAGTTAGATAACCCTATTTTTTTAGAACTCGAGCAGGATAATCGTTCTGGAGTTCAAAAGGAAATCAGCAAGCGTAAAAAAGCCATTCAGGCAGAATTGGATGAGGATCTTCGTTTGGAATCCATGCTTTCCTATGAAAAAGAACTTTATAAGCAAGGATTGACCTTAATTGCAGGTGTTGATGAGGTTGGTCGTGGTCCTCTTGCTGGTCCTGTAGTCGCTGCAGCTGTTATTTTACCTCAAAATTGTAAGATTAGAGGCCTCAACGACAGCAAGAAAATTCCTAAAAAGAAACATCTGGAGATTTTCCAAGCCGTTCAGGAGCAAGCCTTGTCAATCGGCATTGGTATCATGGATAATCAGGTCATCGACCAAGTCAATATCTATGAAGCAACCAAACTGGCCATGCAGGAAGCAATCTCCCAGCTCAGTCCTCAACCTGAGCACCTTTTGATAGATGCCATGAAACTGGATTTACCCATTTCACAAACATCTATCATCAAAGGAGATGCCAACTCCCTCTCTATCGCAGCAGCATCTATAGTAGCTAAGGTGACACGTGATGAATTGATGAAAGAATTCGACCAGCAATTTCCAGGCTATGATTTCGCTGCTAATGCAGGATATGGAACAGCTAAACACCTGGAAGGACTGAAAAAACTAGGAGTTACACCAATTCACCGAACAAGTTTTGAACCCGTTAAATCACTGGTTTTAGGAGAAAAAGAAAGTTAAATTAGAAGGAATGATTATGGAGGAACAGTCAGAAACACTCAGTTCCAAGAAAGAATTTGCCTTTGCCTCGAGTACCATATTATCCCAAGTTGGACGAGGAATCATTGTTGGTCTCGTTGTTGGAATTATCGTTGGATCCTTTCGTTTCTTAATCGAAAAAGGCTTCCACCTGATACAAGGACTTTATCAAGATCAAGAGCATCTAGTGCGCAATCTTTTTATTATTGGTCTATTTTATTTAGTAGTTTGTTGGCTCAGTGCGAAATTAACTCGATCAGAAAAAGATATCAAAGGCTCAGGAATTCCTCAAGTCGAAGCTGAATTAAAGGGACTCATGACCCTCAACTGGTGGGGCGTACTTTGGAAAAAATATATTCTAGGAATTTTGGCTATTGCTAGTGGCCTTATGCTAGGGCGTGAAGGACCAAGCATTCAACTCGGAGCGGTTGGTGGTAAAGGAATTGCCAAGTGGCTTAAATCCAGTCCAGTAGAGGAACGCTCCTTGATTGCTAGTGGAGCTGCCGCTGGTCTAGCTGCAGCCTTTAATGCACCGATTGCAGGACTTCTCTTTGTTGTAGAAGAAGTCTATCACCATTTTTCGCGCTTTTTCTGGGTCTCAACTCTAGCAGCTAGTCTCGTAGCAAACTTTGTCTCTTTGCTCATATTTGGCCTAACACCCGTACTGGATATGCCAGACAACATCCCACTCATGACCCTAGACCAGTATTGGATTTACCTCCTCATGGGAATTTTTCTAGGACTTTCTGGTTTTATCTATGAGAAAGCTGTACTCAATGTCGGTAGAGTTTATGACTGGATAGGTCAAAAAATCCGTTTGGATAGAGCTTATTACCCAATTCTTGCCTTCATTCTCATCCTACCAGTCGGAATCTTCTTACCTCAAATCCTTGGTGGTGGAAATCAGCTGGTTCTTTCCTTAACTGAGCAAGATTTTAGTTTCCAAGTTCTATTAGTTTACTTTTTGATTCGCTTTATTTGGAGCATGATTAGCTATGGAAGTGGCCTGCCAGGAGGAATTTTCCTACCAATTTTGGCACTTGGCTCCTTACTTGGTGCCCTAGTTGGTGTTATTTGTGTCAATCTTGGACTTGTCAGTCAAGAGCAATTCCCTATATTTGTCATTCTAGGAATGAGTGGCTATTTTGGAGCAATATCCAAGGCTCCCTTAACTGCTATGATACTCGTAACTGAGATGGTAGGAGATATTCGCAACCTCATGCCACTTGGCTTAGTAACCCTAGTTGCCTACATCATCATGGATCTGCTCAAAGGTGCACCAGTCTATGAGGCTATGTTGGAAAAAATGCTGCCAGAAGAAGCAACAGATGAAGGAGAAGTTACCCTCATTGAAATCCCAGTTTCTGACAAAATCGCTGGAAAACAGGTTCATGAACTCAACTTACCACATAACGTACTCATCACCACCCAAGTCCATAACGGTAAAAGCCAAACCGTTAACGGTTCAACCAGAATGTATCTCGGAGATATGATCCACCTGGTGATTCCAAAAAGTGAAATTGGGAAAGTCAAAGATTTGTTGTTGTAGGAGTTTTTACATAATTTGTGTTATGTAAAAAGGCTCTTTGTCAACTGTAGTGGGTTGAATAAAAGCTAAAACCGAGAAAGGACA